>NZ_JARWKS010000019.1:0-76852 GCF_029846405.1 Cobetia sp. 29-18-1 | reverse complement strand
AATAGGCGAGTGAAATAGGCGAGTGAAATAGGCGAGTGAAATAGGCGAGTGAAATGTGCGGGAGATACCCATCAGGCAACCCAGACTTCATCAGGCGGGGTATATCACTGATCTGATCCCGTAACAGGTACGCCTTTCGCAACCTCTCGAGGGCCGGCCACACGCTGCTCGGCGCGCAGCGTCCACATCACACCGCCGAGAATCAACAGCATGCCCAGCACTTCATTGGTCTGCGGCCATTGCCAGGCAAGCAGATATCCGTAGAGCAACGCGCAGCAAGTCTCGAAGACAATCATCTGACCGCCCACCGATACCGGCAGGCGCTGGGCCGAGGAATTCCACAGGGCATTGGCGATCCAGGAGCCACCGACCGACATGAACAGGGCTGCGGCAGCGAAGGCCAGCCAGCGTTCAGACGAGAGCTCCAGCGGCAGTATCCGCGGCTGCAAGACGGCGACCAGCACAAGAATCATCACTGCCACGACCCCGGTCGCGATGCCTTGCAGGGTGGACCATTCCCGCGCGGAAAAACGACCGGCCTTGAGTTGCTGAGCATTGCGCAGCGCGAACCATGCCCAGGACATCACGCCGAGCGAGCCACACAGCACGCCGATCAGGTCTCGCCACTCTCCTGCGCCCTGCAGGAAGCGAAGCAGAACAGGCACGTTCATGCAGACGATCCCCACCCCGATCAGCGTCAGGGACAGGCTCACCGACAAGCGGCTCGCCTGAATATGGCGTCTCCCGATCAACATCACCGCCACCGGTACCAGCCCGTTGATCAATGCCGCAATGGCCACGCCGGCATACTGGACGGCCGCCGTCAGCAGGATGAAATATGCCACATTGCCTGTCAGTGCCAATTCCAGCAGCAAGCGGGTATCGCGCGTAGTGAGGCGAGCAGACAGGCGGCGAGCATGGGGCAACGCGATCGCCGCGGCAAACAGCGCATAGAGCCCGAAACGTGCGCAGCTGATGACCACTGGATGGATGTCACCAAGCAGTGAGGGCAACACGATGACGCCTCCCCAGAGGGCGCCTGCCATGCCAGCATGGACTATTGCTTTCTTCATGATGAGTTGCCCTTGTCTTGATCAAGGGGCCATTCTAATGCGTTACTTCGTGATCAAGCAGCGACTTTGCCGCATCCAGCCATTCCATCAAGGAATGCGCGGCGCGAGAGCTGCTTGGAGACATCCGCGCGAGCGCAATGACGAACACAGACACAATTCCAAATACAGGGAGCCCCCATGGCAGGACGTTTTCGCCATCTTCCCTCATTGGAGGGGCTCGCGGCCTTCGAGTCCGTGAGTCGCTTGGGAAGCTTCACCCGTGCCGCCGATGAGCTGTGCCTGACCCAGAGCGCCATCAGCAAGCAGATTCGCGCGCTGGAGGCGTCACTTGGCACGCCGCTGTTCGTGCGCAAGGCGCGCGGTGTCACGCTTTCCAATGCGGGGATGCTCTACCAGCAGCACATTCTCCCGGCGTTGCAAGGGCTCGAGATGGCCGGGCAGCGCCTGCGCGCACTGCAGCACCCTGACACCGTCAGCGTGCTGGCAACGCATGCCGTCTCCCAGTACTGGCTGTTCCCTTGCCTGTTGAGCTTCAGCGCCGAGCACCCCGAGATCACCGTGCACATCCACGCCAGCAACGAGATGGATGCCAGCATGGTGCCGGACCATGATCTCGCGATCCTCTATGGCGACGGCGAATGGCCAGCGCTGGGGGCCACGCCGCTGATTCACGAAGATATCTATCCGGTGGCGCGCCCGGAGGTGATCGAGGAGCAGGGACTTTCGCTGGAAGAGCTGGCCCAGCGCCCGCTGATTCAGCTGGACTCCTCCTGGAACTGCATGGACTGGTCTCATTGGTTCGCCCATTTCGGTATTCGCTACCGCCCGCCCAAGTCTGACATCACCTTAAATCAGCTGACGCTGACCTACGCCGCCATTCAACGAGGCGCCGGCATAGGGCTGGCGTGGGACTTCATGGCGGCGGACGCCATCGTCAAGGGCGAGCTGGTACGTGTCACGGAGCATCGCGCGATCACCGGCCTCGCGGAGCATCTCGTGTTTGACCTCGATCGACCGCTCTCGGCCTCTGCGCGACTGTTCCGGGATTGGCTGATCGCCAAGGCTGGGGAGGGTGGTCCACATAAAGGAAAAGCAAGCCCCTAACAAGAGACACAAGCCCTGCAGCTAAACCCTGTTGACGCTGCGAGTACTGGAGGTATATCCGTATCAAGAATGAGATGCACTAGTAGTTTGGCGTTAGGCTTGGTTTTGACATGATGGTAGTTGCATTGTTAACACTTCAGGTTTGTTTACATTGTCGTGGTCTCTAGAATTGTGTAGAATTCCTCGTCCAGAATTGTAGGGCAACAATGAAGCCTGAAAAGATTATCAAAAGCACATTCTTCAGAGCTATCTGATATACAAAATTCAAGCCAAGTTTTAAAGTCCCCGAGCCAAGAAGAGTTATCATGCAGCCTATAAAGAATTGGTATTCATTAGAGGATAGCCTCGAGCCTCGTTGGCTGGCTTGTATAGGCATCTTGTCATTAATTTTATATTCCTCAATGCAATTTTTGATCCCTGAAACACAGGGAGCAGCCGAAAAAGTCTTGGTGCTAACGGGCTTAATAGCATTTTGTTTATATGGAAAAGGAGTACGCAAAGCTCCACTATTATTGTTGATTGGTTTTCTTTGCTTACAATTGTTCTCGTGGACACTAGGGTTGTGGCAATATCCTCAGTGGGCAATTGATGATCCTAGACTTCAAGATCTGGCCAGGCTGTTCATTTTTATCTGTGTTGCTTGGTGGTTGAAAGGTAGTACACGCAATACACTTATTGTGTGGGGGCTGGCTGTAGCTGGAATCTTGCTAACGACATTGATCGCACCAGATGATGATGGGTGGCTGACGGGATTCACTGGTGAGAGAGTAGGGTTCGGAATCCGTAACAATCAGCATGCATCCATGTTGTTTGGGGTTTCGTTACTGGGCTTGCTTTGTTTTGCTCGTCGCTTTTGGAGTGACGGCAACGCGCGCTATCTAAGGATAACGCTTTGGTGCTTGGCGATGGTGATGGTGATAACCGGCATTGCCGTCGGTCAGACAAGAGCCGTCTGGCTCAGTGCCACGATTGCGAGTGGCATCGGTCTGATTCTCTGGGTTATCAAGTCCGTGCTGGAGGGTAGAACAAGACATCTGACAAAGTATCTCGTCACAATTCTACTATCTATCGTAATTGGGGCAGGTATATTACTCTCTACACTGGGAGACTCTCTTAATCATCGCTTCCATAAAGAGAGCAGTGTGATATCTCAGTTGGTAGATGGCGAGATTACAGAAGTTCCTTATACAAGCATCGGCATTCGTATCAATAGCTGGATTGCGGCGAGCCAGTGGATTGCGGAACGCCCGATGATAGGGTGGGGGCCTGAAGGCCGTCAGTTGGTCATGTCGGAAACGACGTGGCTGCCAGATTGGGTACTGGCCAAATATGGACACCTGCACAATTACTTTCTCGAAACCTGGGTAGAATATGGGGTTGTTGGACTTGTTGCGATGTCCCTATTGGCAATCTGGATTGGCCGTGCCACCTGGCTCGCATGGCGGGGTAATGCGATGCCTGATGATATTGCCTGCTTCGGTTTGATGTTTTTCATTTATTGGATGATAATCAGTAATTTTGAATCCTATAATTCATTCCCGTCAGGCCTGTTTGTACATAATCTAGTTGTCGGTGGTTTGATCACGCATTATTGGCGTTGGCGTCACCAGACTGCGTAATCGAATTTGTAAAGAAGTATGAATAAAGCGTGTCAGATAATTTTGGCGCGCCTTATTCTTGAATACAAGATTGTCGTATGCTACCCAATATGAGCAGGAATTCTAGTTGAATGAAATGAGGCGAGGAATTCCATGTTTTTATGCGGTGTATCATTAAATTATTTTTGAATAATAGCTTGTAAATAATGATCCAACTTTCTGGTTTGATGTATCTCGAGCGATACATCAGATATACACGATCTGCTATGCACTTAACACCATCCAGAGATTGCCTCTAAACTTTTGACTTTCTTACGCTGTTGCTCGCATAGGCAAAGACAGTGAGTGTCGGAGTACTGATAAATAAACAATTCAGTGAAAATAGGAGCCGGATAGTGAAATTAGATGCAAACGATCAATTGCTGACCAAGACAGAAGGCGGGAAATTAAAACCAGAGAAATATCGTGACGACTAAGACGTATTACTATCGTATTTAGAATCGTTCTCATAATAAATCATTAGCATGATCTGATGCTTACGAGTCTGCTCTGTCTCATCCGACGCCGGATGTGCCTCACAAGAACAGCACCGTCTTTGTTCCCCCCTGGTCGCTTCATGCCTATGACGCACACTAAGGTGCTGATTATTCGTGCTTTCTTGATCTAGCACCTGCAGGAAGGTGGGCTTCATTGCCCTGAATCTAGCCAAATATGACGAAAATATGTATAATCCATGAAGCTTTCAATAAAAAACCTCGCTATTTTATCCAACAGGGCACCGTGCTCTCACTACGGCGCCCTGTTTGTCATCTGGCCTCAGGAATTGCCCCAAAATCCTGGGGCGGTAGCGTGCCTAAATAAACAGAGACCCGAGACGTTATGAAAGGCATCTTGCGCAAGATAGGTAAGCATAAATTATTGCCAGTCGTATTTTCCGTTATTTCACTTCTGGCTGCTAGTTTGATAGTAGGTTATGTCACTTCATTCACAATAGCCATATTTTCCCTAGTATGCGGGTTGCAATTCATAACGGGAAAATCGGAAAAGCTAGAGTATTACCTGTCTGGCTTGGAAGTCAAAGAGACTTCCAAAGAAAATCTTGTTAATAAATATGAGCAAAAAATCAATTTCGCTGCCTCACTTGTACCATTATTGACAAGTCAGCTGGGTTTATTTGTACTCCCTATAGTACTACTATATATCGCGATTTCGCTGATTGTTGCATGGCCGGTCATCCTCAAATTATTCAATAGAAAAAAGATAAGAGCGCATGCCGTGAAGGTGCTTGAGGCAGAGCGTCCGACCGTCGCCGTGTACGTAACTGGAATGAAAGGGGTCGCGTATCAAATCAATCAATGGCTTCCTGTATTAGAAAAGCTGGATCAGCCAGTGATTATCATACTTCGTGAGGCTGATATTTTCTCAGGGATGCTGCCTACGAATATTCTTACAGTAACGGCAAGGACACAGATCGACCTTGAGGCCATATTGGGGGATACTACTTCCGTAAAGAAAGTATTATATCCAGCCAATACGATGAAAAACGTACAAGCATTGCGTTATCATCACCTGGATCATATTTTCATCAATCACGGTGAGAGTGATAAAGCCGTTAACCAAAGCAAATTGCTGATGGCCTATGATTACCTGTTTGTGGCTGGCCCTCTTTCTGAAGAGCGTTTGAGAGCTGCAGGGCTTCCGCTGAGAGAAGGGCAAGTGATCCATGTAGGGCGCCCACAAGCTGAAATGGCCTTAAATTACCGTAGCAAAGTAGATAAAATAGAGACTATACTATACGCCCCAACTTGGGAGGGTTACGTAAAGAGTGTTGATTATAGTTCAATAGGAGAGTTGGGCTATAAATTATGCGTTGATATTATAAATGACAAGCGTTACAATTTAATATTCAAGCCGCACCCATATACAGGTGCAATAAATCCAGATCATAAATATTGGTTAAACGAAATCACTAAGTTGTGCGTTAAATACGATATTAAAATTTATAGCACATCTGACTCGATTCATGACGCGATGAACTTAAGCGATATTCTCATATGCGATATATCTAGTGTTATGAATGAGTACTTAGTGACAGGTAAACCTATTATTCTTTGTAATACTCAGGAGTTGACAATTGAAAGTCTTAATATTAGGTATCCTACTTCATGTGCCGCAACGATAGTAAATGAGAATGTCAATATTATAAAAACAATAAGCGAAATTGAAGGTGAAGATAAAGTGTATGAACAACGATTAAAGTCAAGGAAATATTCATTAGGTGATTTTGAGGTTGATCCTATGATGAAATTCTTGGAAGGATTAGATTAAATTTATGGAGCTGTTTTATGCTAAGGCATTTTCATGTTTTTTTTAATGTATGTATATATTTTTATAACATCTCTATAGATTTTCTAAAAGGGAGCATTTTCTTATCCATTTCAAGGTTGTTTCAAATGGTTAGCTTTTTTCTTCCAATTAAAGTATTGATACTTGCTTCTTCAGGAAATGATCAGAGATATAGTAGCTTGCTAACAGATCATTTTAGTTTAGAGCAATACATACTACTTTTTTCATTTATGGTACCGTGTGCATATATTATTTACTTAGTGTTTGGAATTATGCATCGAAGGTGTCTCGATTCAAGTACTGAAATAATTGTCAAAAATAAGCATGTGAACACGCACTTTAAATCAAAGGGATCAAGTGTTGTTAAACTGCATAACCACATTGCAAAAGCTTTGTCAGAAGTTTTACTTGTGGTAATAACGACACTAACTATATTTATATTCGATCCTTTGACAATGTTGTTAATATTTTTAATGTTCATTTCCCTATTAAATAGGATTATCAATAAAACTGTAAGTTTAAAGGACGAAGAAAGAATAGGTGCTTTGAAGTTACATCGTAGACAGTATATTGAGTATTTCTCTTCAATAGGTTTTATTGCAATCTTTGCCTTGCTAGTGGTACAAATTATGTACCTTGATCAAGGCATACTAACAGCTGTATTTATACTTTTAGTATCCAGAATGTTATTTCAAGCAATGCAGCGATATGCGATTGAAGCAATCTACATAGAAGCTTTAAAGAACTAATACGTTACAAACATGGGTGTTTTAGATGAGTATAGTGGTTAGTGTGATCATACCAGCTTATAATGCTGAAAACTATATAGATAGGTGTTTAAATAGTGTTTTGAATCAATCATTTTCTAATTTTGAGCTGTTAGTAGTTAATGATGGATCTTGTGACAACACGTTAAATATCGTGCAATCTTATAGTGATAGAATAAATAACCTCAAAGTTTTTGACGTAAAAAATGGAGGACAAGGAAAAGCAAGAAATATTGCGTTGAATGAAGCTATTGGTGATTATGTATTTTTCCTGGATGCAGATGACGAAATAGTTGAACTTGCAATAGAGAAATTAGTAAATAATGCTGAAGAAAATAATTCTGATGTAGTAGTTTGTGATTATCATTTTAAAAATGAAGAAAATAACTATTTTGGTTATAGTAATTTTCCGGCTTTGTTTGAGAACACTTTCTTGGATAAAGAAAGTATAAAAAAATTATTAACAAGGACATTGTTTCCAGTTAACAAGTTATACAGAAGGCAATATATATTAAATAATCACATATCCTTCGGTGAAGGTTATATATACGAAGATATTGAATTTGGTGTCGGAGCTTTGTGTAGTGGTGGAGTTATAACATATTCTCCTTTTCCCTTGTATGTGATAAATGTTAACAGTAATTCTACAACTAAAAAAGATTATAATACAACCAAGCATAGCGATGGGTTTATAAAAGCCATCGAAAATAGTATTGCTAAACACGATCAAGTAATTGAGGGTTATTCCTCAGTATTCATAAAAAATATGTTTTCTAAGGCATATTTTTATACTATCGTACAAGGCAGGATCCCTAAAAAACAATATTATGATTTCTCAATAAGTTTACTATCAGCATTAAGCCCCATAGCGGGTGGCGAAGCCACTAAAAAGCTAGGGCGGAGGTATAGATATCCTCTGGATCTTGTTAATAATTATAATTTCATGGCATCGTGTGCATTTTACACCTTAAATTGGTTGCATAGGACAAAAAAGAAATCTTTATCTCCCTCGGCCTATATTGCGAATTTAGTTAAAGGACTGTTTACAAAGCCTCACGTTTCATCCTCTCTCTCTATAAAAGATAATGTACTGCTTTTCCATGGATTTAATGGCTCTATAAAAGGAAATACTAAATACCTATTGATGCAAGCGGATAGTTTAAATGAAAATTTAGAGATATATGTCCTTGTTGATGATGAAAGCCTAATACCAGATGTGCCACTTAGACGCAATATCAATTACGTGATTAAAGGTACGCCAGAGTATAAAAGTGTTCTTGGTATTGCAAAATTTCATATATTTGAGACTTGGGTACCGAATAATCTTGAAAAGAAAGAAGGTATGGTTTGGATACAGCTATGGCATGGCTCACCAATAAAAAGGATGCTCTTTGATAGTGACGAAAGATTTATCATGAAAAAAACTAAAAAACATAAGCTAAGAAAGTTCCATGATTTATTACGCTGGGATTACATACTATCTCAAAATCATTTTTGTACCGATAAAATTAGGTCATCCTTCCAAATATCGAAGGATAAGATTTTAGAGTTTGGTTATCCCAGGAATATTAATATACATCAATCTAAAATAGAAACGCTCAGACTAAAATATCAAAGCATGGCTGGTAATGATAAGCCAATTTTACTTTATGCTCCAACTTGGCGAGATTACAATCAGTATGGCTATGGAAATGATCTATCATACATGCCCAAGTTTGGTTGCTCCGGGCTCATGGATAAATATACTATAATTTATTGCGGCCATTCATTCGGCAGCGATTTATTAGATAAAGATGTTATAGTTAAAGATGTGCTAGATGATATACAAGAGTTAATTTATGTGGCAGATGTTTTAGTTACAGATTATTCATCAATCTTATTTGATTGGTTGCCCACTAAGAAAAAGTTCGTGTTATTGTGGAACGATCAGCAACTATTTAAATATGCTAGAGGAATATATCCAGAAATAGAAAGAGATTTTTCTGATTTCATTGTAGATTCTGATTTTAAAATTCATAACCTGTTAAAAACTGATGATAAAAGCATTGATAATATAGAAAAATATATAGAGTTTTCTGAGAAAAGTAGTGATCGACTTATTGAAATGATTAATAGTCTTAGTCAACAAAAAGCTCATGACAAGGATGTGAAATGGAAAAGGTAGTAATAACCTATGGTACATTCGATATGTTCCATGTCGGACATCTCAATCTTTTGAAGCGTCTCAGTGAGAGAGGTGATCGTTTGATAGTGGGTGTATCGACAGACGAGTTCAACTTGCTTAAAGGCAAAAAGACTCTAATTCCTTATGATCAGCGTGCCAAGATCGTGGAAGCTATCGATTGTGTGGATCTCGTTATTCCTGAAAATGACTGGGAGCAAAAAGTACGTGACGTCAAAGAATATAAAGTTGATACTTTTGCGATAGGAGAAGATTGGAAAGGTGAGTTCGATTTTCTGCAGGAATACTGCGAAGTATTATACTTAGAGCGCACTAAGGATATATCCACGACGGATCTGAAGCGCTCACTAAAACGGTTCTTGTCGATCCCTCATGAAGATCTAATCAAGGCTTTCGAAGTCCTAGAATTACTTCGTCGAGATCTTGAATAATGATGATGTTACAAACGCTATGAAAGTACAAAATCACGTATTGAGTGGTTACACGATGTATACCACTGAATTAGTACGCTTAGTAGATTTCTGTATCATAGTTCTGGCTGGTTTCAGTGCCCACTTGCTACATTTTGGTAGCTTAGACATATCCGAGCGTTATGGTTGGGGAATACTGCTAGGAGCTATATTGGCTTTGCTGGTCTTGCCGCATTTTAACATCTATCGTTCTTGGCGGGGCCAGGTTCGCTTCCGGCTGGTCTTTCAGATCGTAGCTGGATACATGATGTTAGGAGGGCTATTGGCCTTGGTAATGTTCATGACCAAGACAGGCGACAAGTTCTCACGCTTATGGGTAGGCTATTGGATGGTCAGTGCAACGGCCTATTCAGTATTGATTCGGGCGATTGCCTACCCGGTCTTGAACCGTTTGAGAGCGAAGGGTAAGAATCGCAAGAGCGTGCTTCTTATAGGAGATGCTTTGACGTGTCTGAGTGCAGCTCGTCAGCTAGCCTATGTCCCTACAGCAGGCTTTGATGTTGAGAGGGTCATATTGACTGGTGGCATTGAGGCTTGGAAATGGAGCTCGATCAGACCAGAGGTGTACCGGCCCGACCAGCAGATCGTCCACGAGGAGCAGGAAGTCTGGATCTGTCTCCCATTGACGCAAGGTAACCTGGTTCGCGATATACAGTCAGAGTTGAGCTTGACGACCTGTAATGTACGCTATATGCCAGATATGCGTGATTTTCGTCTAATCAATCATGACGTCTCTGATGTTGCTGGCCTATTCATGCTTGACCTGAGTTGTGCTCGCATGTCGCTTGGAGCAAAGCTTCTCAAGTGGATCGAGGATCGCCTGTTGTCATTGATGATCGTGATTCTGCTGTCTCCTTTATTGGCGCTTATCGCGCTAATAGTGAAATGTACTTCTGCGGGTCCTGTGTTCTATACCCAGGAAAGGGTCGGGCTGAATGGTAAGCCCTTCAAAATGCTGAAATTCCGCTCCATGCCAGTTGATAGCGAAAAGGGTGGGGTGCAGTGGGGAAATGCCCAGGCGAAACGAACGACCCTTGTGGGCAGGTTACTTCGCAAGACCAGTCTGGATGAGTTGCCGCAGTTCCTAAACGTGCTCAAAGGTGACATGTCAATCGTGGGGCCGCGTCCGGAACGCACGATCTTCGTCGAAAAACTTCGTCACGAAATTCCTGGTTATATGCAAAAGCACATGGTCAAGGCCGGTATCACGGGCTGGGCACAGATCAATGGTTGGCGAGGCGATACGGACCTGGCCAAGCGAATTGAATGCGACCTGTGGTATGTAGAGCATTGGTCATTATGGCTGGACTTACGTATCATCATGCTGACTCTCTTCAAGGGCTTGATCCACAAACATGCGTACTGACACATTGGTGAAAGTGAAATGAATATCGAAGTCGAAAAATCCTATCGGCTTCTACGGTTTTTGAATAAACCACGCCACCCATTACTTCGTTATCCTTTGGCCTTGTTATCTGGCATTGGTGTGTGGATGTTGGGTGCGCCTTTGGCCGTAGCGACAGACAGTATCAAGCTGGCATCGCGAAGCAATGGATTGAAAATCGTCGTGCGGCGCGGCATCTGGTTTGCGCATACCGGGTGGCTGCCAGTGTCGACCAGATCTGATTTCTTTTTCGATATTTCTGAAGAAATGTCTACCAAGGCGGCCGATCGCCTCATTGCCTGGTTGGCTGACAACCGGCGCATCACTGACTTTGAGCGCCATATCTGGCAGGCTGATCTGCATGGTGGGAAGCTGGAAAAAGCCGATTTCTCAGAGTGTGATAATGATCGTGATACGTCTACCAGCAGTCTAGTCATCACTCCGCAAGACTCTCTCTGGCAATATGACCAATCCTTCTGCGCCAGCGTCAATCATGCATTGTCGATCATCAGCGCTACCATGGAAAATCCGACAGTAGCACCTGTTGTGGCACATAAATTCCAGAAGTCAGCGCAGTCGTTTGACAAGAATGATGCCTATCGTACGATCAACGATTGCGATAGTTTGATGAGTAGTCTTGAGTGGCCTTGGTATGTCATCAGTGGCACGCTTCTTGGAGCCGTGAGAGAGAAGGATTTCCTGGGACATGACTACGATATTGATATCGGTGTCGACGCCAAGTACTTCGATATCAAGCAACTTCGCGATGCTGTTGCTGAATCCGATAATACCTGGTTCATAAAATCTGAAAGTTATTGTACTTTTCGGGAAGTCGTATCCGAGAGTGCAGTGAAATATTCGCGGTTGACTCAGCCGATACTTGTCAAACTCGTGCACCATACCGGCCTTGTCGCTGACCTTTTTGTTCATGTGCAAGAGGGGAACGTCGTCTGGCATGGCTCCGCTATCCATCGATGGGATAACTCGGAGTTTTCATTGACTGACTACACCTTGGGTAGTCAGGTAGTCAAAGGTGCCGAGGATGCAGATCGTTACTTGACTGAGAACTATGGCGATTGGCGCACTCCCGTGACGCGTTTCGATTGTAGCATCGATCCGCCCAATATCCGTTATTCTCGGACTGCTCGTTCAATTACGTACTTGAGCAAGGTCATTTATCGCTACCTGCTTGACGGTGATGTCAAGAAAGCAAGTCAATATCTCTCTGCATTAGAAAGCGATGGGATGCTCTTCAGGCAAGACGGTATCTATCGTTATTGCTAGAGGATCGCGAACATTCGGCTTCTCGCATCTGGGAATGCTGTATGTATCGCCTAACTGTATCAAGGACAAGAATGACAGAAGCCCGCCAAATTGGCGGGCTTTTTTGTTTGTCATCGCATGACCTGATGCTCGCCATCCACCAGTCGACTGATGCCGGAGGGCGCGTCGTGCTTGAGCTCCGGTGGCAGCAGGGCATCCGGCAGGTCCTGATAGCAGACCGGGCGCAGGAAGCGGTGAATCGCGGCGGTGCCCACCGAGGTGGTGCGGCTATCGGAGGTGGCGGGCCAGGGGCCGCCGTGGACCATGGCGTCACAGACTTCGACCCCTGTCGGCCAGCCATTGACGAGGATGCGCCCGGCGCGGCGCTCCAGCACCGGCAGCAGCTGACGTGCGGCGTCGTGATCGGCGTCATCCAGGTGCAGAGTGGCGGTCAGCTGGCCTTCCAGCGCGCTGCAGACCTGCTTGAGCTGAGCGAGATCATCGCATTCGATGATCAGCGAGCTGGAGCCGAAGACTTCCGCCTGCATGGCCTCATTGGCCAGGAAGTCACTCGCCTGAGTGCTGAACAGCTGGGTCTGGCAGGGGCTGGCGATGGGAGAGTCGCTTTCGCCACTGGCCAGGCAGGTGATGCCGGGCTGTGAGGACAGGCTCGCCACGCCCTCGGTATAGGCCTTGTGGATGCCCGGCGTCAGCATGGTCTGCACCGGACTTGCCTTGATGGCGGGAATGGCGGCTTGCTTGAAGCGCTCCAGTGCTTCGCCCTTGACGGCCAGCACCAGCCCCGGGTTGGTGCAGAACTGACCGGCGCCCATGTTGAGCGAGCCGACGAATGCGCTGCCCAGCGCTTCGCCGCGGGCTTCCAGTGCGGCCGGCATCAGGATGACCGGGTTGATGCTGCTCATCTCGGCATAGACCGGAATCGGCTGCGGGCGCGCCTGAGCGAGGGCCAGTAGAGCGGTGCCACCACTGCGCGAGCCGGTAAAGCCGACCGCCTGGATCTCGGGATGCTTGACCAGCGCCTGGCCGACCTCATTGCCCGGGCCGAACAGTAGTGAGAAGACGCCTTCCGGCATCTCGCAACGCTTGGCGGCGCGCGCCACGGCCTGACCGACCAGTTCCGAGGTGCCCGGGTGGGCCGAGTGTCCCTTGACCACCACTGGGCAGCCCGCGGCCAGCGCGGAAGCGGTATCGCCTCCGGCCACCGAGAAGGCCAGCGGGAAGTTGCTGGCCCCGAAGACGGCCACCGGGCCCAGCGGGACCTGACGCTGGCGCAGGTCGGCACGCGGCAGGGGGGCACGTTCCGGCAGCGCAGGATCGACGCGCACATCCTGCCATTCACCGCGGCGCAGTACCTTGGCAAACAGCTTGAGCTGTCCGCAGGTGCGGCCGCGTTCACCGTTCAGGCGTGCCTCGGGCAGGCCGGTCTCCTGCATGGCGCGCTGGGTCAGGGTGTCGCCCAGTGCATCGATTTCCTCGGCGATGGTCTCGAGGAAGATGGCTCTCGCGTCGGGCGACGTGGCGCGATAGGCATCGAAGGCCTGGCTGGCCAGCTGGCAGGCCTCTTCCACCGTACTCGCGTCGGCACCCGGATAGGCAGGCTTCAGACGCTCACCCGTGGCCGGATTGATGGCGTGGATCGCCTCGCCCTGAGCGGCGAAGCTGCGTTGTCCGATAAGCTGATGACCGTTGAGTGACATCGTGTCTTCTCCTTGATAAGTGAAGCCCTGAGGCAGGTTGAGTCAGGCCGTGGGTGTCGTGTGGGTTGCAGTAGAGGTTGCAGTAGAGGTTGCAGTAGAGGTTGTAGTAGAAGTTGCGGTAGAGCTGGGGGCAGCGGCAGCGTCCGTAGGCGATGCGATAGCGGAGATCGGCAGTCGGTACCAGTGGATGGCGTTGTCGTGCAGTACCTTGTCGAGCGTGCGCTGGCGCAGGTCGGTACTCGTCATCTGTTCAATGGCGCTGGTCACCAGCGTTAGCCAGTCGCCATAGCTGACCTTGAGGCCGGAGACCGGGAAGTTGCTGGCGAACAGACAGCGCTGGGCACCGAAGATATCCAGTACTTCACACAGCAGCTCGCGATTGGCGCCGGCATCCCAGGCATGCCAGGGCGTGCCCAATTCCGACAGCTTGACGCCGACATTCGCGTTGTCGGCAAGCGCCCGCATGCCTGCGCGCCATTGGGCAAGGCCTTCTGGCGTGCGATCCCACGGCAGCCCGCTGTGGTTGAGGATGACGCGCAAGCCGGAGAAGTCCGCAAGCGTCGCGGCCGCCTCTTCAAGATGCCAGGCGGGCACGCGCAGGTCCCAGCTCAGGTCACGCTCCTTGAGCAGCGCCAGTCCCTCGCACCAGCGCGGGTCCTGCAGACTGCCGCTGGTGCCCGCCACCGATTGGCGGGTCTGCGGCGTGGCAGCGGTGACCGGCTTGGCGCGCACGCCACGAAACAGTGCCGATTCACATTGAGCGTCCAGCTGTGCGGCGCACGCATCACTGCCGAAGGCCGCCCAGCCGACATGCGCGCTGGGTAGCGCATGAGTGGCCTGCTGTCGGGTGATCCAGCGCGTCTCTTCCAGTGCCTGCGAGCGTGCGGCCTCGGCTTCACAGTGCACACTGCCCACCAGCCGGAAGCCCTCAGGCACCAGGCGCTTCAAGTCCGCGGCCACAAAGGGTCGGCGGATCGCGGCGTAATCGCCGAGAAAGAAGTTCTCCACCGGCGACTCTTCCAGCCAGGGGTACGCCACCTGGCCATCCAGTGCCCAGAAGTGATGGTGCGCATCGATCAGCGGCTGACTGTGTGAAGGCTCGTGCCTGAATGTGGTATCCGTCATGACTGGCTCGTGTCCTGGTTGGAAGCATCAAGTGCCGATTGACTCAGTGGTCACGCACCAGCAGGCAGGACACGTCCGGCTCGGCGCGTGTCGCGAAGCTTCTGCGTACCTGGCCGCTCTCCAGATCCAGCACCGCGATGCGATCGCCCTTGAGCGAAACGAAGGCTTGCTCGCCATCCGGGTGGAAGCTCATCGCGATGGGAATCGCCTCAAGCTGGATGGTGCCCAGCGGCGCCAGCGCCTCATCGAACAATGACAGCGAGCTTTCCCCGTAATTGGTGGTGATCAGGCGCCCCTTGGGGTCACGGTAGATACGGTTGGGATCTCGACCGGTGGTCGCCGAGGCGCGCACGGTCATCGATTCGGTATCCACCGCCACGATGCTGTCGTCATCGCGGTTGCTGATGAACAGGGTACGGCCATCGGCGGACAGACTGTTGCCCTCCGGCTTGCGGCCGGGAATCATCGCGATGGGCGTGAAGGTGGCATCGTGAGGTTTGAACTTGGTGATGGTATTGCTGAGCAGATTGATGCCGTAGGCCCAGTCGCCCGTCTTGGTGAGCGCGAACAGGTGGGTCTTGTAGCCACCGGAGGACACGGCCAGATCCGGCGTGGTCTGGGTCAGGGGCGTGTTGAACAGCAGCAGGGTGTTGTGGCCTTCGCTCATGGCGTAGAGGCGGTCCTGGTCATCGATGCCCAGGCCGTGGATACGATAGTACGGCCAGGTGCTGAGCGTATTGATCAGCGTGAAGGTCTCGAGATCGACCACGAACACCGAGCAGCCGCCCTGGTCGCCGATACAATCGGCACCGAGGATGCCGTAGTGACCCACGAAGGCGTAGCGGCCGGTGGAATCCACCACGAACTCATGCGGGTAATCCGGCAGGCGCAGATGGTGGAGTTCCTCGCCGCTGGTGGCGTCGAACAGGCTCAGGGTGTGTGCGCATTTCTGGTTGAGCAGCAGAACATCTCGGGACATGACATTTCTCCAATCAGCGAGGGTGCCGTCAGGGCCTGGTTATCAAGGACTTGCGCCCTCGCTGGGGTGACAGATAGGGAAATCGAAAAAGCGCTTGTGCGTTACTGAGTCACGGCGGCCGTGGTCTTCTGCGTGCCTTGCGGCTCGACCTTGGCATCAACACCGACATCGGCGCTGGCCTGGCTGGCGCCCTGAATGGCATCGATCCAGTCGCGACCATTGGCGGCGATATAGCTGTCCCAGGTCGGCAGCACGACCTTCTGGAAGGCGGAGGTATCGACATCGGTCTCGATCTTCATGCCCTTGTCGGCCAGTTCAGCGAGAATCTTCTGCTCGTTCTTCGCGTTCAGTTCACGCTGATAATCGCCGGCTTCGCGCGCCGCGCTTACCAGTACCTGCTGATATTCTGGTGACAGGCTTTCGAACTTGTCGTCGTTCATCACCATCAGCAGCGAGGTGTAGGCTTGGTTGGTCAGTGACAGGTAGTCCTGGACCTCATAGAAGCCCGCCGACCAGACGATGCTGATCGGGTGGTCCTGCGCGTCGACCGTGCCGGTTTCCATCGCGGTGTAGAGCTCACCCAGCGGCATCGGCACCGGATTCGCTCCCAGCAACGAGAAGGCCTCGATCAGCGACTTGTTGGAGTTGGTGCGCATCACCAGGCCATCGACATCGGCGGGGGTCTTGATCGGGTGTTTGGAGTTGGTCATCGCGCGGAAGCCGACTTCCCAGAAGGCCAGGCCCTTGAGGTTGTCTTCCTTGAGCAGAGCCAGGGCATCGTCGCCGACCTTGCCGTCCAGCACCTGATAGGCCGTCTGGCGGTCTGGGAAGATGTAGGGCAGATCGAAGGCGCCCAGCGCCGGCTTAAGGCCCGCGAAGTTGGGGTTGCCGGACATCTCGATATCGATGGTGCCGCTGCGCACACCGGCGATCATCTGCTGGTCGCCCCCGAGCACACCATTGCCGAAGATGTTGACGGTGATCTCGCCACCCGTGCCTTCCTTGACCAGCTCGGCGAAGCGCTCGGCCGCCTGCTGCTGGGTATCGGTGGTCGGGGCGGCGTGGGCCAGCTTGAGCGTCATCTGGGCATGGGCAGCACTCAGAGGGGTGATCAACAGCAGGCTGGCGAGGGTCGTCTTGATCATGGGTGTCATTGAATGGCTCTCTTGTTGTCTTTGTTGGCGGCTGTCTTTGTTGGCTGCTGTCTTAGCGGGCGACTGTCTAAGCAAGCGGCGTGTCGTTGGCGTCTTGC
This sequence comes from Cobetia sp. 29-18-1, assembly GCF_029846405.1. NCBI lineage: Bacteria > Pseudomonadati > Pseudomonadota > Gammaproteobacteria > Oceanospirillales > Halomonadaceae > Cobetia > Cobetia sp. 29-18-1. The sequence continues at coordinate 59,591 of NZ_JARWKS010000019.1, read as the reverse complement.
CTTCTTTCTGTCGTCTTTTGCGGCTTCGTGGTTTTGGTTGTCACGGAGTTAGTCGGTCATCCAGTAAAGCGGCGCGGTGATGATCTGCGGGAAGGCGACGAACAGCAGCAGAATCACCACATAGGCGAGGGCGAAGGGCGCGACGCCACTCACCGCCTTCTCGAACTTGAGGTTGCCGACGCTGGTGATCACGTTGAGCACGTTGCCGACTGGCGGGGTGATCAGGCCGATGGCGCAGTTGAGGACGAACATGATCCCGAAGTAGACCGGGTCGATGCCGGCCAGCTTGACGATGGGCATCAGGATCGGCGTGAGCACCAGAATGGTCGGCGTCAGGTCCATCACCATGCCGACCACCAGCACGATGCCCATGATGGCGAGCATCAGGATGCGCGGGTCATCGGCGAGCGGCTGCAGCAGTCCGGCCACCATCAGCGGCAGCTGGGCGATGCTGATCAGCCAGGAGGCGACCATCGCCGCGGCGACCAGGAACATCACGATGGCGGTGCTGCGGGCGGCCTGGGCGAGCACGGCGTAGAGTTGGCTGAGGTCGAGTTCGCGGTAGACCACGGTGGCGACGAAGATGGCGTAGACCGCCGCGACCACACCGGCCTCGGTCGGGGTGAAGATGCCGCTCTTGATGCCGCCGATGATGATGACCGGCAGCATGATGGCCCAGAAGCTGTCCTTGAGTGCCTTGAGGCGCTCACGCCCGCTGGCCTTCTTCGTGACCACCAGATCTTCCTTGCGCGTCATGAACAGCCACATCACCACCAGGGTCACGCCCATGATCAGCCCCGGCACGATGCCGGCGAGGAACAGCTTGCCGATGGAGATGCCACCGGCGACCCCGATGATGATCAGCGGAATGGAGGGCGGAATGATCGGGGCGATGATGCCACCGGCGGCCATCAGGCCGGAGGAGCGGCCCAGCGGGTAGCCGGCCTTGCGCATCATCGGCAGCAGCATGCTGGCCAGCGCCGCGGTATCGGCGACGGCAGAACCGGACAGGCTGGCCATGACGATGGCGGCGAAGATGGCCACGAAGCCGAGCCCGCCCTTGCGATGGCCCACCAGTGACATCGCCAGCGTGACGATGCGCTGGGAAAGGCCGCCGCGCGACATCACTTCGCCGGCGGTGAGGAAGAAGGGAATGGCCAGCAGGGTGTAGCTGTCGGCGCCATTGACGAGGTTCTGGGCCAGGATCTGCGAGTTGAACAGATCCAGATGCAGCATCAGCACGATGGCACTGACCAGCAGAGCGAAGGCGATGGGGAGGCTCAGGCCGATGGCGGCCAGCAGGGAGCCGAGGAAGAGCCCGATGGTCATGGCGTATCTCCTTGCGAATCAGAGGCATGGCTCGGCGCGACGCGCGGCGTGACAGCATGCAGTGCCAGCGGCGTCAGCAGACGCCAGAGCAGAATCAGGGACATCAGCACGCCCGCCATCAGGCCGGCGAGATAGAAGACGCCGACCGGAATGCCGCTGATGGGAGAGAGGTTGCTCCAGTTGAGCACCGTCTGGGCATAGCTGCCCTTGAGCAGCATCAGGCAGCAGCCGAGCATCGCCAGGGTCACCAGCCGATCAAGCCCGGCGCGCATGGTCGCTGGCAGCTTGTCGGCGAAGGTATTGACGCTCAGGTGCTCCTGACGGATCAGCGCCGTGACCGCGCCCATGAAGGTGACCCACACGAACAGGAAGCGGGACAGCTCGACACTGATCGAGATGCCGCTGTTGAAGCCGTAGCGCAGCACCACATTGACGAACACCAGTACGATCATCGCCACCAGCGCCAGCACCATCAGCAGGGTCAGGGTCTTCTCGAGTCCCTTGAACAGCGCCGTGATGCCGACGGCAATGTTCGAGGGGGCGGCCGTGTCCTGCGTAGCTGCCGTGTCCTGCGGAGCTGTCTTTTCCTGCTCGGCGCCAGCGGCCTTGCGGGACTCGGCGTGCGTGGCAGAGGGCGGTTTGATCGACATGGATAACGGCATCTCTTGGGTCAGTTTGTTCATGGTGTCATCCCCGAAGGAGGCATCTCGATGACAGTGCGGCAGCGCTGTCATTGCGCCCCTCTGGTTGCAGCGAAAAGGGCGCTGCCGCGTGTCGGTGGCTGGGACTGATGTCAGGGGCTGATGACACAGGCGCTGATGACCGGGGCTGATGAAAGTGTTCAGCGCGCGTCGGCCAGGGCAGTCTGGAACTGCGTCACCACGTCTGCGTCAAGCGCCTGGGTGTGCTGCTCGATCACCGGTGCCAGAGCCTCACGCATGCGCTGGCGCTCACTGTCCGCGACCACGTTGACGGCCATCTTCTTCTCAAGGGCACTCAGCAGCTCCTCGTTCAGGGCGCGGCTCTGTTCGCGCTGATAGAGCGTGGCTTCACGGGCGGCCTCGCGGACCAGCTGGCGCTGCGCCTCATCGAGTGACTCCATGAAGCCTGCCGAGGCGACCAGCACCAGGGCGTCATAGGCATGCGCGGTGCGCGAGAGGTACTTCTGGACCTCGAAGAAGCGCTTGGCGTGGATCACGGTGTAGGGGTTTTCCTGGCCATCCACCGTGCGGGTCTCCATGGCGGTAAACAGCTCATTGACCGACATGGGCACGGCGTTGGCATTCAGCCCATTGAAGAGGTCGATGTAGAGCGCGTTCTGCATGGTGCGAATCTTGAGGCCTTCGATGTCCTCGAGCGTCTCGATGGGGCGGCGGCTGTTGGTCATGTGACGGAAGCCGTTCTCCCAGTACTCGAGTGCCACCAGCTGCTTGTCATCGAGACTTGCGAGCAGGACTCGCCCGGCCTCGCCATCCAGCACCGCGTCCGCATGTGCACTGTCATCGAACTGGAAGGGCAGGCTGACGATGTTGAAGTCAGGATTGAGACTGCTGAGGGTCGCGGTGGACGGTACGGTGAAATCCAGGGTCCCGGACTGCAGCATCGAGGTCATGTTGACGTCGTTGCCCAGAATGCCGTTGGAGAACACCTTGACGGTGATCTCGCCGTCGGATCTTTCCTCGATGAGTTGTGCGAACTTCTTGGCCCCCAGCGTCTGCGGGTGGGCATCCGGCAGGCTGGTGCCCATGCGCGCGGTGATCTCGGCGTGGGCAGTGGTCGCGAAGGTCAGCATCAGTCCCAGCGCGGAGACCGTCTTGAGCAGGGCTTTGTTGAAGAGAGCTTTATGGGACAGGGCGTGGCGGGTAAGCATGGCGAATTCCTTGCAGGTTGTTGTTATAGAGGCTGTCGTTGTGGCAATCGCTCTCGTGGCGGTCGTCGTCATTCCGGCCAAGCGGTAGCGTTCAAGCGGTAGCGGCGCACGGCGTTGCCACAGAACAGCTTGAGGCGGTGTTCGGGACTCAAGGAGCGGCTGAGGTCCTTGAAGGCCTGCAGCAGCGTATCGAGTGAGGTCACCAACCCATCGACCGGGAAGTTGCTGGCGAACATCACGCGGTGGACCCCGAAATGGCGCAGCACGATGGCAAAGACCTCACGGTTGTCTTCCAGCCGCCAGGGCTGACCCGCGATGCCGAGTCCCGAGAACTTGATCATCACCTGTGGCCAGGCGGCGACCTTGGCGAGGGCCCGTGACCACTGACGCAGGGTGGCGGGATGACGGTCACCGGGCACACCGGCGTGATTGATCACCACCGGCATCTCGGGATGGCGGTCCAGCAGTGGCAGCAGTTCCTCGAGGTGCCACCAGGGCACCTGCAGCTCGAAGATCAGCCCGCGACGCGCGACTTCACTGACGCCGTACTGATAACGCGGGCAGCGCAGCGAGCCGGGCATGGCGTGGGTGGCAAGCCTCGGATCGAGACGTTCCAGCGCGGCCGGCTTGTGGCGAATGCCCATGACCAGGCTGCCCTTGGGGGAACGTGGCTCACACAGCGTTGCGAGTTGCTCGGCGATGTCGTCCTGATCCAGCCAGGCCTGGGCGATCATGGCATTCGGCCAGCCGGTCTCGCGGGCAGTCTCCTCGACCCAGCGCACTTCCTTGAGCGCATCGCCCCGCGCCCATTCCGCTTCCATGTAGACGCAGCCCATCACGCGATGCGCCTCTCCCGCCGCCATGAGGTGTTCGGCGGGCAGGTAGGGGCGACGAATCGCGGCATAGTCGCCGTAGCGGAAGGCAATCATCGGCTCATCGCACAGCCAGGGGTGGTAATTGCGCGTCGGGTCCCAGACATGCATGTGGGCATCGATGATCGGCAGGGCATCATCCTGCTGCGTGGCCAGATAGCGCTCGCGTTGCTCGCCCAGTTCGGCAAGAGACGCAGGCATCACCGGGGATTGGAGTGAGTCAGAGAGCATGGCGAGCTTCCTTCCAGTGGCGAGTCAGGCGAGCGTGATCAGTGGGCGAGAGCGGCGTCGATGCGTTCCAGCAGCTCGCTGCCGTGCTTGGCGGTGAACTCGGCGCGCACCGGCTCGGCGACCTTGGACCGCATGCTGGCGGTATCGGGTTCGCGCACGACCTGCATGCCCTGTTCCTCGAGGAAGGCCAGATCGCCCTGTTCATTGTCATGATTGAGCTGGCGCTGATAGCGGGCCGCTTCGCGGGCTTCTTCCTTGATCAGCGTCTGCAGTTCGGGTGCCAGGCTGTCGAACGTCTGCTTGTTCATGATCAGGGGCGCGGCGGTATAGGCATGCGCGGTCAGCGACAGATGGTCCTGCACCGAATACAGGTTGGCGGAGCGAATCAGGCTGACCGGATTCTCCTGGCCATCCACGGTGCGGGTTTCCAACGCGGTATAAAGCTCCGCGAAGGGCATCGGGGTCGGGTTGGCGCCAAGGGCCTGGAAGGCGGCGATATGCGCCGGGTTCGGGGTGGTGCGCAGCGTCAGGCCGCTGATGTCATCGGCGGTCTCTACCGCGCGGCGCGAGTTGGTCAGGTTGCGGAAGCCGATTTCCCAGAAGGCGAGCCCTTCGATCTGCTGAGGCTGCATGGCAGTCAGCAGGTTCTGACCGACCTCGCCGTCCAGTACCTGATAGGCCTGTTCGCGGGTATCGAACAGGAAGGGCAGGTCCAGCACGTTGAGTTCGCTGACCAGACCACTGAAGTAGGGATTGCCGGAGAGCTCCAGATCGATGGTGCCGCTGCGGACACCGGAAATCATCGCCTGGTCATTGCCCAGCTGGCCGTTGGGGAAGATCTTGACCGTCAATTCTCCCGCACTGCGCTCGGCGAGACGTTCGGCGAAGCGCTCGGCGGCCAAATGCTGCGAATCGGTGACCGGGTGGGCATGCGCGAAGGTCAGTGAGGTGGCGGCAGTGGCGGTGCCTGTCATCGCCAGGCTGAGCAGGGCGGCGGACAGGAGGGTGGCGGTGGTGTGGTGGCGTGAGGTTGTCATGGCGAAACCCTTTTCTCGTTATTGTCGTGAAGCGTTGGCGGCGTGGTGACGCTGGTGCTGCTGGTGTTGCTGGTGTTGCTGGTGGTGCTGGTGGTGCTGGTGGTGCCGGGATCAGGGCCGTGTGATGGCGGGGTTCTCAAGACCCTGATCCTTGCTCTACTTGTTGTGTTGATCGGCAGTGTTCACAGCACTGCCATGACGGATGGCTGTTCCGCTTGGTTGTCGTGGGACTCGAAGGTGACCGGGTTGCGCAGCGCGCGTCCGAAGGCCGGCAGTTCGATCTCGAAGCGGTCTCCTTCCTGCACCTTGATCTGGTCGGCGAAGCTCAGCGTGGCGGTGCCGAAGAAGTGCACATGCAGGTCTCCGGGCGCGCGGAACTGGGCGTACTTGAAGTGGTGGTGTTCCAGGTTGGCCAGGCTGTGGGCCATGTTGGCCTCACCGGTCAGGAAGGGCTTCTCCCACAGGATCTGGCCTTCGCGGGTGATGCGGCTGGTGCCTTCCAGGTGTTGGGGCAGTTCGCCGATCAGCAGCTCAGGCCCGTAGCTGCAGGCGCGCAATTTGGAGTGAGCCAGCCACAGGTAGTTGGCGCGCTCGGTGATGTGGTCGGAGAATTCGTTGCCCATGGCGTAGCCGATGCGGTGCGGCTGGCCATTGGCATCGTTGAGGTACAGGCCGACCAGTTCGGGCTCTTCGCCGGCATCCTCGGCGAAGGCCGGCACGCTGATCGCGGTTTCCGGCGCGACCACGATGCTGCCATCACCCTTGTAGAACCATTCCGGCTGCGCGCCGACCTGGCCCGCGGCGGGCTTGCCACCCTCGAGGCCCATGCGGAACATGCGCATCGAGTCGGTGACATTGGCGTCATTCTCGCTCTGTGCCTGGGCGGCGGCATGCATGGCATCGCGGGTGTCAGCACTGCCCAGGTGGGTCAGGCCGGTGCCGGTGACGGTGCAGCGCGCGCGGTCGGGGTGGGTGACCGGCGGCAGCAGTTCGCGGCGATCGATCGCCTGCTTGTAGTCGACCAGGGTGTGCGAGTAGTGCTGTTCGATCAGCGCGCTGAGCCCGATGCCCAGCTCGATGGCGCGGGTGGCCAGCTCATAGGTGCCACCGGGGAAGTCGAGCAGGCGCAGCTGGTCACGGCTTTCGACCACGGCGACCCGCGGGCCATTGGCGGTGCGAAGTTGGACGAGTCTCATGATGGCTTCCTCACTCGATGATGTTGAACTGATCGAAGTAGTCGCTGTTCAGCTCGAGGCCCAGCCCCGGGGTCTCTTCGTCGAGGTCGATGAAGCCGTTCACCGGCTCAGGGTCACCCTTGAAGATGTAGTAGAAGAGCTCGTTGCCGATCTCGACATCGTGCACCGGGAAGTACTCGCTCATCGGTGAGGCCAGTGAGGCCATGGTCAGGTGGTAGTTGTGCATCTGGCCGGCGTGCGGGATGACCGGCACGCTGAAGGACTCGGCGAGGGCGTTGATCTTGCGCGCGGCGGTGATGCCTCCGACCCGGTTGGTGTCGTACTGGATGACGGAGACGGCGCGCTTTTCCAGCAGCTGGCGGAAGCCGTAATGGGTGAATTCGTGCTCGCCGCCGGAGATGGGAATGCTGGTCAGCTGATTGAGTTCGGCGTAGCCATCGATGTCATCGGCGATCACCGGCTCTTCCAGCCAGCGTGGCTGGAAGCGTTCCAGCTTCGGCAACATGCGCTTGGCGTAGTCCAGGTTCCAGCCCATGTAGCACTCGAGCATCAGGTCGACATCCTCGCCGATGACTTCGCGCACGGCGGCCACGCTATCCAGGTTGGCACGCACGCCCTCGACCCCATCACGCGGACCGTAGCCGAAGCGCATCTTCATGGCGGTGAAGCCTTGATCCAGATAGGACTGGGCCTCTTCCTGCATGCCCTTGAGGTCGGTGCGGTAGAGCTTGGAGGCGTAGCAGGGGATCTTCTCCTTGGTGCGCCCGCCCAGCAGCTTGAAGACCGGCTTGCCGACCGCCTTGCCCATGATGTCCCAGATGGCGATGTCGACGCCGGAGATGGCGGCCATGCCGATGCCCTTGCGGCCCCAGGCGTGGGTGGAGCGGTACATGCGCTGCCACAGGTATTCGTAGTCGAAGGGGTCCTGACCGATGATCAGCGGCGTGAGGTACTGATCGATGATCGCCTTGGCGATGCGCGGCGCCAGCGCCACGTTGCCCAGCCCGACCAGGCCGTTGTCGGTCTCGATCTCCACTACCGTCCAGCCGTGGAAGCGGAAGGTGCCCATCGAGTCGCCCTTGTCCCACAGCTCGTCCATGGCGTTGGAGCAGAAATGGGCGGTCGGGGGCACGGTGTGGCCTTTCCATTCGAAGACGCGGGTTCTGACGTTGGTGATCTTCATCGAATTATCCTTGTTGTGGATGGCGTTGATTCAGGTTCATGAGCGAGAGGCGCAAGCGCATCAGGCAGAAGCGGTCTCGAGACGCAGTGCACGCAGGTTGGTGCCCATGCGCTTGGCGATCGCGAAGGCATTGCGGGTCGGGTTGACGTCCGCCTTGCCCTGACCGGCGATGTCGAAGGCGGTGCCGTGGGCCGGCGTGGTGATGGGGATAGGCAGGCCGCCCTGGACGGTGACGCCGGAATTGAAGCCCAGCAGCTTGATCGCGATCTGTCCCTGGTCGTGGTACATGGTCACGATGGCGTCGTACTCGCCATCGCGCGCCTTGAGGAAGATGGTGTCGGCCGGGAAGGGGCCTGCGACCGGGTAGCCCTGTTCATTGCAGCGCGTGACGGCCGGCGCGATGACGTCGATTTCCTCGCGGCCACAGGTGCCACCTTCGCCACCGTGGGGGTTGAAGGCGGCGACGGCGATGCGCGGGCGTTCGAAACCGGCCAGTTTCAGCGAGTCATGAATCAGCTGGCTGGCGGCGATGATGCGCTCCTGGGTGACGTACTCGGCGGCGTCCTTGAGCGGAATGTGCGAGGAGATGCGCGAGGTCCACAGCGTCCCCAGGGTGTTGAACTCGCAGAAATAGCCCTCGACTCCCAGTTTCTCGGCGAAGAAGTGCAGTTCATCTTCATGCCCCAGACCGCCTTTCTTCATCGACAGCTTGTTGAGCGGCGCGAAGCAGATGGCGTCGACTTCCTCGTTCTGGGCCGCTTCCAGGCAGCGAGACAGCACCGCGAGGGTCGAGGCGCCACAGGCGTCGCTTTCCTCGGCCAGCGTCACCTCCTGCTGCACCACGCTTTCCACCAGCATCAATGACAGGCCTTCATGCTGGCGGGCCTCGGCGAAGCTTGCGACGCGCGGCAGCTGGGTGAAGAGACCGGCCTGGCGTTGGCCCTGCTCCCACAGCCACTGATCGCCGACCAGCACGCTGTGGGTCTCGGCGAATTGCTCGGGTTCCGCGACCAGGCGCGCGATCAGCTCCGGGCCGATACCGGCGGGGTCACCAAGGGTGAGGGCAATGACAGGGCGTGTTGCGGACATGTGAATTCCAGCCTTGTGAGAGTTGGCGTTGTTGTTGGTTTCTTCAATCAATTCGCACTTTATGGTCTGCTGGTTGGTTTACCGGACCAGTTGAGATAAAAATTAGCCGAGCCCACGCTGATCGGTCAAGGTTTTCTCGAAAATTGCGACCATGGTCGGTTTGTGGATGCGTGATATGCGGTTGTCGGTTATGCTGGTATGAAATCTATACCAGTGGAGGCTGCATGAAGCAGACGCCTTTCGCCTTCGAGAAAGCGCTGAAGAATCAGACCAAGAAGGAAATTCTCGCCGACAAACTCATCGAGATGATCCTGACGGGGCTGCTGCGCGATGGAGATGAGCTGCCCAGCGAGCGAGAGCTGGCGCAGTTGTTTGAAGTGAGTCGTGAGACGGTGCGCGGTGGGCTGGCGCTGTTGACGGGCTATGGCCTCTTGAATGTCTCGCACGGTAGCAAGTCACGCGTCTGCGCCAGTGAGGCCGTGATCGACAGCTTCCGCAATCATCCCGCGCGTCAGCAGGGCGATGAGCTCAACAACCTGGATATCGAGAGCGTCTTCGAGAGCCGGATCGTGGTGGAATCGGCCATCGCCCGCCGTGCCGCGCGACATATCGATGAGGTAGGGCTCAAGAAGCTCGACGCCTTGCTGGAGGCCCAGTCACAGCACTTCGACTCGCCGGTGAACTTCCAGCTCTCGGATCAGAACTTCCATCACGTCATCGCCGAATACTCGCGTAACGAGATCCTGATCCGCTATGCCGATGAGCTTTATACCTACGCGCTCAACATCCGTCGCCAGGTCATGGCCGAACACGGCTCGATCAAGCGCAGCTATGAAGAGCATGTGCGTATCGTCGAGGCGCTACGTGCCGGTGACCCGGATGCTGCTGAACGCGCGATGCTCTCGCATATCGACAGCGTCTATTACACCACGCGGGACAAGATGCCCCACTGAGAGGGGGAGATGAATCACGCGGGGTATGAACCAAGAGGGCCATGAAACAGAGCGGGGCATGAAACAGAGCGGGGCATGCATAAGCTGGGTATATAAGTGAAAGCAAGTAAAGCGGCACGAACAAGCGGACCCTGAACGCGATGCCTCAGTATTCCACGCCCGTCATTACCCAGACGATACGGGTCTCGGTCTCGCCGGGGTTGCGAATCCAGTGGGGTTCTTCCCCGGTCAGCGAGAAGCTGTCGCCCGGGTTGAGCAGGAAGACCTGCTCGCCGAGGGTCAGCTCCAGCTGGCCACTTTCCACATAGCCCGCTTCCTCACCGCGCCGCTCACGCGGTGTCTCGCCGCCGCTGCCACCGGGCTGCAGACGGGTCATGATCAGGATGAGCTGACCGCTCAGGCGGGGGGAGAGCAATTCTTCCCGCGCACCGATGGCACCGAGGTTCATGGCACGGCGCTGATCTGCACGCACGATAGTTTCCTGCTCGACCGCCGAATCACTGCCGCCCGGCTGGAAGAACCAGCTGACGCGCACGTCGAGGGCGTCACTCAGCGTCTGTAACACCCCGATGGGCAGCGAGGAGACGCCGCGTTCCACCTGGCTGAGATAGCCGACGGATTTGCCGACGCGTTCCGCCAGTTGGCTGAGGGTCAGCTGGCGGGACTTGCGCAGGTCGCGCAGCTGCCTGCCGATACGGCGGTCTTCCTGTTCTGCATTGCTGAGCGTGCTGCCGGTTGATGCCTGTGAGGAGTCTGAGTCCGTGGTCATCCGGTTTCCTCTTGGCAATGGGAGCTGGCGGTCAATGCGTGGCGTTTCATGTGGATGAAAAGCACGCAGCGGTTTTCATCAGCAAGATTATCAGCATGCGGCGTCGAGAGATAAGCCTGTGTCGTTATCAAATCGTCGTGTCGAGGCGGGTCTTGATAGGGGGTTGAGATCGAGACTTCTGAGATAACGCTTGAGACGCAAAAGGCCAGTCATCGCGACTGGCCTTTTGCGTCTGTGCTGCGCGTGACGATCACGCGGCTGGCGTAAAGGCCGGTCGCTGCTTGCGGAAGGCCTGTTTGCGGGTGATCTTGCCCTTCTCGAGGGTGAAGAGATCCACGCTATCGGCCTCGACACGCAGGCCATCCGGCTGGGTCGCCATGAAGGTGCATTCGGAGACGACGCGCTGATCGGCGAAGAAGAACTCGCCCTTGGCCCACTGCACATCGGGCATGGTCGTCCAGGTATTCACGAAGGCGTCGCGCACGGCGGCCTTGCCGACGATACGCGTGCCGTGCGCCTCATCGCCGGACACGGTATCGAAGACCACATCGTCGGCGAAGTACTCCATGACCTCATCGATGGCGTGGCGATTGAAGGCATCGAACATGGCGGTCATCTGTTCACGATTCATGGTGCGTCTCTCTGGTGCTTGCATGCCAAAGGAGGCATGTCAGTGGGAGGTGTCGCGACGGGATTCGAGAGCGCCGCGGCGTGTCGGGAAGTGATAGCGGGAAGTGATAGGGGCGATCAGTGGCGCAACTCGCGCGGCGCGTGACTCAGCTCACCTTGTCCAGCACCTGGAAATACTTGTAGAGCAGGTGCTGGCCCATGCGCCGGATCGGCCTGAGCGGATGGGCGGGTAGCGGCGAGTTGAAGATCGGCAGATGGACCTCCGGCAGCGACTGCCCGGCGATCAGCGCGGCCAGCTGCCTGGAGGCATAGGCCGAGAACGACACGCCGTTGCCGCTGTAGCCCTGGGAGTAGAAGATCTGCTGCTTGGGGTCTGGCTGCACGATGCGCGGCATCATGTCGTGGGAGATATCCATCCAGCCATGCGAGAACCACGGCGTCTCGATGCCGGCCAGCGCCGGGAACTTGCGCGCGATGGCCTCATGCACCACATCCAGATGCCGGGCGTTCTGCGCATCCGCGCCACTGATGGCACTGCGCGTCCCGATCTGCAGGCGCTTCTCGGGCAGCAGTCGGTAGTAGTGGCGCAGCTTGCGGGTGTCCGTGGCGAAGATGGTGGAATGCAGGCCGCAGGCCTCGATCTCATCGTCGGTCAGCGTGCGCGTCCACACCGAGTTGGCCATGATCGGCATGTTGCGATAGGCGGTCAGCGAGTGAAGGTTGGGGCTGGTATAGCCCGCCGTGGCGATGCCCACCGCGCGAGCCTTGACCGTGCCACCCGGCGTCTGCAGATAGTGGATGCCGTTCTCGGTCGTCCAGTGCTGCACCGGGCTGCTGGTGTGGATTCGGGCGCCATGGCGGCGCGCGATACGCGCATAGCTGTAGGCCAGCTTGAGCGGCTGCACGGCGATGCCCTCTGGCTCCAGCATCGCACCGTGACTCTCCTGATCGCCCATGAAGTCACGATGCACTGACGCGCGGTCCAGCGTTCGGGTCCGGTAGCCGAGGATGTTGTTGCACAGGCGCGATTCGGCCTCGAGATGCTGCATGGCCTGCGGGCTATGGGCGATCAGCAGGTTGCCCAGTGGCTGAGGTTCGCAATCCACCTCCGGGTCCTGGGTCAGGGACTTGAAGACCTCGAACCCCTCCAGGCTATTGGCGTGCAGCTGGCGCGCCATGTCGACGCCCCATTTCCTGACCCACTGGCTGCGGCTCAGGCGCCCCCAGGCCAGATGGCCCTGGCCGCCATTGCGGCTGGTGCAGCCCCAGCCGATCTGATTGGCCTCCAGCACCACTGCCTTGATGCCATGCTCACGCGCCAGGAACATCGCCGTGGCAAGGCCGGTGAAGCCGGCACCGATCAGCACTACGTCGGCCTCCATGTCGTCAGTGACCGGGCCATCATCCTCGGGCGGCGGCCCTGCGTGGTAGCGCCAGTAGCTCGGCGCATAATCCACTCCTTCGCCCGGGGAGCTGTCCTTGAGAGGGTCGTAGTGAGGATTGTAAGGCTGCTTGACAGTCATCGTGGGTCACCATCCGTCTTGTTGTTGGCGATCGTTGTCATTGGTGATCGTTGTTGGTGATCAGTGTCATTGGCGATCAATGGCGGTGTCGGTTCGTGCGCGTTGCGCTCGGGTGGCTTGCCTGCTCGAGGCGACGTGAGCCCGTCATGCCGCTCAGGTCGCGCCCGGGATGGGCTGGCTTCCCGACCCCGGGAGGGCGGGCGACGTTGGCGCGGGCGTACTAGCTGGCGTGGCGGACGTGACAGCACTCGGGGCTTCCGGCTCAGCGGCTTCGGCAGGCATCGGCTTTACCTGATGGGCCGGCTGCATGGCCGTCGCGGGCTGTTCATGGGTCGCCTTGAGCATGCGATAGACCGAGAACATGTAAGCGATGCTGACGAGGAAGAAGGGCGCGCCGACCACGATCGCCAGGCTCTTGATGGCGTTGAAGCCACCTGCGAGCTGGAAGACGATGCCGGTGACACCGATGATCACGCCCCACAGCAGGCGCATCAGGATCTTCGGGTTCTCGTTGCCATTGGAGACCTGCATGGCCGAGAAGAACGAGGCCGAATCCGAGGTGGTGACGGCGAAGACGACGATGTTGAACAGCACTGCGAGGCACAGCCACCAGCCGCCGGGCATGCTCTGCAGCAACAGGTAGATGCCTGATTCCGGATTGCCCTGCACGCTTTGCCACAGCGGCACGATCTGATTGACCTCGGCATAGCCGGCCGAGCCACCCCAGATGCTGAACCACACGATCGACAGCAGCATCGGCACCACCACCACGCCGAACACGAATTCGCGCAGGGTGCGGCCGCGGGAGATGCGCGCGATGAAACCGCCGCAGAAGGGGATGTAGGAGATGTACCAGAGCCAGTAGAAGATCATCCACCAGCCCACCCACTCGCGCTGTTCGAAGCTGCCCGCGTCGGTCCAGAACTGGTTGACGAATACCGAGCCGAAGTAGTCACCGAACTGCTGGGTGATCATGTTCAGCAGGTACTGCGCCGGGGCGTGACCGAAGGCCAGCAGCGCCAGCAGAATGGCGCCGGCCACGATCATGTTGAGCAGGCTGAGGTACTTGATGCCGCGCTCGATGCCGGTCGCCGCCGATGCCACATAGGCGATGATGATCACCAGCATCACCATGGCCTGACCGAAGGCGCCGAACTCGAGTCCGAACAGCACCTTCAAGGCATAGCTGATGGAGGTGACGCCCAGCCCGATCATGGTGGCATTGCCGCCGATGGTGCCGATCACGCCAAGCCCGTTGGCAAGCTTGCCCCACAGACTGCTGTTGCAGCGCTCCCCCAGAAGACCGTAGAGGCCGGTGGCGACCGTCAGCGGCTGCCCGAGGCGATAGGCCGGAAAGGCGATGGCCCAGGCGGCCACGGCAAACAGCGCCCAGCCATTCATGCCCCAGTCCATCAGGGTGTTGCGGATCGCGGTCGAGACCCCGGCCTGCTGGCCGACCTGATTGAGGTCCTGCACATGCGAGGAGGTGTAGAGGTGCGTCAATGGCTCGGCGACGCTGAAGAACACGAAGCCGATGCCCAGCCCGCAGCTGAAGATCATCGAGATCCACGCCACATAGCTGAACTCAGGGCGTGAATCATCCGGCCCCAGGCGGATGCCGCCGAAGGGGCTGAGCAACAGATAGAAGCTGAAGATCAGCGTCGCGGCGACCCCGAGCACGAAGCTCCAGCCGAAATTGAAGATCAGGAAGTCACGTATGCCGGACAACGCCGCGCCGGTCTGCTCCGGCGCCGCGAGGGCATAGATCATGATCAGGGTGTAGATGCTGAGGACGGGCCAGAACAGCCCCTTGTCGTAGTCGCCAAGCAGACCGGACGAGCGCGGAACGCCGTTGCTGCCAGCGCGCTCAGCCGCTGCGGGATTGCGTGTTGCTGTCACTGGGGTGCCTCCAGGAAGGGGCCCTGATGCTCCACGCCAGATCTCGTCAGACACCTGACAAGCCGACAGGAATATCGAGAGCAGATTTTATTGTTGTCATGGGAGCGGGGGCTGGGACGTCGCCATTCATCGAACCGGCTAGGTCCCCATCCATCGTCAGTGAATGCGCTGCAGCTGATACAGCACTCGATGAATCTTCACGCGTCACAAATGAAAATAGACGGCGAGTAAAATCGCGCAAGTGAAATTTTTCAGTATTTTTTCATTCATATGTAAATTGATTGTCTTCCGACATTAACTTCTTGAAATACAAAGAAAATAACGCCGATGCGCAGCCTGGCCCGATGGTGGCAGGCCAGCGTACAGAGGCGGGAGGGGGATAGAGAGCGGGGGGGAGAGGGGACTAGTGGTAGGAGCAGAGAGGGAGCAGGGATAAGAGTCGGGAGGTGAAAAAGGGGACAGTGTTCACGAACTGGCGATTCTCACCCAGGACGCAACGCCGTGTGCCAGCGTGAGTTTCGAGGCTGGCCATTGTTTTCCGCGGCTTGGACCCAAGGTCTTGTTCACTGTTTATTCGAATGAGTGAATGCATTGCTCATCCTGACCCGAAAGTTCACCGGAAAAGGAAAGCACCTCCATGGCACTAACCACATCTTCGTCAGCGTCCGTCTCCGAGATCATCGTCGATTCATTGCTTGAGGCCGGCGCCAAGCGTTGCTACGGCATCGTGGGTGACACCATCAACCACTTCACCGACGCCATTCGGCGCTCCGAGATGGAGTGGGTGCATGTGCGGCACGAGGAGGTGGCCGGTTTCGCGGCAGGGGGCGAGTCTTTCATCAGTGGCGAGCTTTCCTGCTGTGCCGGTACCTGTGGGCCGGGCAGCACGCACTTTCTGAATGGTCTGATCGAATCACATCGCAATGGTGCGCCGGTGGTGTTCATTGCCTCGCAGATCGATACCAGCGAGATGGGCGTCGGCTTCCCGCAGGATGTGGATCAGAAGGCGCTCTATTCCCAGTACAGCGTGTTCTGCGAGTACCTGACCAATCCCGAGAATGCCCGCCGCATGGTCGCCATTGCGGCGCAGAAGGCACTGGCGGAAGGCGGGGTCGCGGTGCTGATCGTGCCGGGGGATCTGTTCACTCAGAAGCCCAAGGGCTCGCTGCCGTGGCGTGCCCATCGCTTCGCCCCGGTGATTCGCCCCGGCGAGCAGGAGCTGGCCGCCGTCGCCGAGGCACTGAATGCGCCGGGCAAGGTCTCGATCTATGCCGGTATCGGCTGTCAGCACGCGCAGGAGGAAGTGCTGGCGCTGGCACGGCGGCTCAAGGCGCCAATAGCCTGGACGTCGCGCGCCAAGGACTTCATCGAGCCCGACAATGAGCTCGAGGTCGGCATGACCGGCGTGTTCGGGCTGCAGGGCGGCTACGAGGCCGTTGCGGAGTGTGACACCTTGCTGCTGCTCGGTTGCAGCTTCGCCTGGACCCAGTTCTATCCGGACAAGGCGACGGTGATCCAGGTCGATCTGGACCCCGGCAAGATCGGTATTCGCCACCCGGTGGATCTCGGGGTCGTCGGTAGCGTCAAGGACACCTGCGCGGCGCTGCTGACCCGCGTCGACCCGCGTGATGACAGCGCCTGGCTCGACAGCTGCCGCAAGAAGTATCTCGAGGCGCGAGACGATGCCGCCGTCACCTCCGATGACGAGCGCCTCATCCACCCGCAGGAGCTGACACTGGCGCTGGATCGCCACGCCAGCGAAGACGCCGTCTTCACCGCCGATGGCGGCAGCCCGATGGTCTGGTGCCTGCGTCATATTCGGGCCAACGGCAAGCGCCGCACGCTGCCGAGCCTGATGCACGGCACCATGGCCAATGCCTACCCTCAGGCCATCGGCATCCAGAAGGCCTACCCGCAGCGTCAGGTGATCGCCATGTGTGGCGATGGTGGTCTTGCCATGCTGATGGGGGACCTGCTGACTCTCAAGCAGGAGAAGATCCCGCTCAAGATCGTCATCTTCAACAACAGCACGCTGGGCTTCGTCGAGCTCGAGCAGAAAGTCGAGGGCATTCTCGATACCTACACCGAGCTCGAGAATCCCGACTTCTCGCTGCTGGCACAGTCGATGGGGCTGTGGGGGCGTCGCGTCGAGGAGAAGCACGAGCTGGATGAGGCGGTACAGAGCCTGCTGGCCCAGGACGGCCCCGGGGTGCTCGAGGTCAAGGTCAACCGCATGGAGCTGGTGATGCCGCCGCATGTGGAGGCCGGCCAGGTCGCCTCCACCGCGCTCTACTCCGCCAAGGCGGTGCTCAATGGGCGCATGGATGACGTAGTCGACCTGGTGCGCAACAACTTCACCAAGCGCTGAGCACATGACATTAGCCGGTAGCTTGTAAGCTGCTTAGTTGTTTCTGCGCAGCTGACACGAAAGAAGGCCCCGATCCTGTGGATCGGGGCCTTCTGTGTCTTTCTGTCGGGGGTATCGCTGGAATTTTTTGATACTTGGCTCCTTTCGTTGTTAACGGGGCACCTCGTGCTGCTCATATTAGAAATTTGCGTCGATTCGAGCTCAGGTTTGAAGTGCGGGTTATGGCTAAACAACGTTATCCTTTGTGGCCAGTATCCTTTTGACGACAGTCGGCTCTTGGTGTAGCCATCGCAATGCTTGAATTTTCGAGTGGGCGGATGTCAATTGATATATGAACGAATATAGGAATTATGGAATGAAAATTGCCATCGCAGGCACCGGCTATGTCGGCCTCTCCAACGCCATGCTGCTCGCACAGCATCATGAAGTGATCGCACTGGATATCGTGCCAGGCAAGGTGGAAGGGCTGAACCGTGGTGTCGCACCGATTGAAGACGCCGAGATTGACGAGTTTCTGGCGCGTGGGGACCTGAATTTCCGCGCTACCCTCGACAAGGAAGAGGCCTATCGTGGTGCCGATTTCGTGATCATCGCGACGCCGACGGATTACGATACCATTACCAACTACTTCAATACTTCCAGTGTGGAGTCGGTGATTCAGGATGTGCGCGACATCAATCCTGAGGCGGTGATGGTAATCAAGTCCACTGTCCCGGTGGGCTATACGGTAGAGGCGCGCGGGTGCTTCAATACCGAGAATCTGATCTTCTCGCCGGAGTTCCTGCGCGAAGGCAAGGCGCTGTACGACAATCTGCATCCGTCTCGCATCATCGTCGGTGAGCGCTCCGAGCGTGCCGAGGTGTTCGCTGGTCTGCTCAAGGAAGGCGCGATCAAGCAGGGTGTTGATGTGCTCTTCACTGACAGCACTGAGGCGGAAGCCATCAAGCTGTTTGCCAATACCTATCTGGCAATGCGCGTTGCCTACTTCAATGAGCTGGATACCTACGCCGAGTCACATGGCCTGGATGCCAAGCAGATCATCGAAGGTGTGGGACTGGACCCGCGCATCGGGCAGCATTACCACAACCCGTCATTCGGGTATGGGGGCTACTGTCTGCCGAAGGATACCAAGCAGTTGTTGGCCAATTATCAGGAAGTGCCCAACAACATGATCCAGGCCATTGTCGATGCCAACACCACGCGCAAGGATTTCATTGCGGAATCCGTGCTCAAGCGCAATCCGCAGGTGGTGGGGGTATATCGCCTGGTGATGAAGTCCGGCTCTGACAACTTCCGCGCCAGTGCCATGCAGGGTGTGATGAAGCGCATCAAGGCCAAGGGCGTGGAAGTGGTGGTATACGAGCCGGTGCTGGAAGAAGACACCTTCTTCGGTTCACGCGTCATGCGTGATCTCGAGGCATTCAAGCAGGAAGCGGATGTCATCCTGAGTAATCGCATGGCGGAAGAGCTCGCTGATGTGGTCGACAAGGTCTACACCCGCGATCTGTTCGGCAACGATTGATACTGTGTTCTGGCTTGCCAACGAAAACGCCGCATCCTCGTGATGCGGCGTTTTCGTATGGGTTCACAGGTACGGGGGTAGAGGGAGCAGGTGATGACTTTCATGCTGCGCGCCTGATGCCAAGGAGGAGGGCAGTTGTGTCAGGCTACCCCGCTCATCAAGCTCACGATGGCGCTTTGCCGTATTCGGTTGAGTTGCCCGTATCGCCATTTACATCGTCATCATTGGATCAGGAAGGCCAGGTATGCCGCCATTCGCTTCTGTTGCGAGCTCGGATTCGTCCGGTGTTTCCCCGTATTTTTCTCCCATGATCTCGCGCGCCGTTTCCTGCAATGTCTTCCTGTTCGGCTTGCTCAGCCTGGTGATGCCTTCTGGCTATAGCTTGGGACCGGCGTTGCTGGTGTTGATCAGTGGCTATTGCTTGCTGCGAGAGCCGCGCGCGCTGTTGGGGGCCGCCCACAAGGAAGACCTGGCAGTGATCGGCGTGGTGGCAGGCCTCGCGGCCCTGTTGCTGGTGAGCATCTTGCTGCAGGGGGATGCATGGCAGACGACAGGCGTGCCGATTCGTCTGTTGCTGGCTGTGCCGGTGCTGTTGCTGGTGTTGTCGTGCCCCCCCTCGCTTGGGGCCATGTGGGGAGGGTTGATCCTCGGCAGTGTGCTGACCGGCAGCTGGGCGATGTGGCAGAAGCTGGTGTGGGGTGTGCATCGTGCGGGTGGCTTCACCAATACCATCAACTTCGGCGATATCTGCATGTTGATGGGGCTGATGTGTCTGGCAGGCCTTGGCTGGGCGATGAGTCAGGTGGGAGCTCGGCGGCGCTATTGGTTGCTGGCGCTGTTGATCGGCGGTGCGTTCGGCATCATCGGCTCCTTGATGTCGGGGACGCGCGGCGGTTGGATCGGCTTCCCGTTTGCCGCCTGGGTGCTGTATCGCAGTTATGGTGAGGTGATCTCGCGGCGTGTGTTGCGGCTGGGCGTCTTCATGTGTGCCGGGGTGATCGCCCTGATGGTGATGACGCCGGCGACCGGTATCCAGCAACGTGTCGAAGCCGGCGTCTCGGATGTCACGAAGTATGTGGAGGACCGTAATGCCGGCACCTCGGCGGGGGCGCGCCTCGAGATGTGGCGGGGCGCCTTGTTGATGATTGCCGAGCAGCCGTGGCTGGGCAGGGGCGAGACCGGTTACGCCGAGGCGCGTGATGCGATGATCGAACAGGGCGAGCTGAGCCGCCATGTGCAGCCGTATGAGCATCCCCATAACGAGTTTCTCGATGCGTGGGTCAAGCGCGGGGTGTTGGGGCTGCTTGCGTTGCTGGCCCTCTATCTAGTGCCGCTGCGCCTCTTCTATCGTCGCCTGGACAGCGATGACCTGACATTGCGCTCACTGGCTGTCGCCGGGGTACTGCTGCCGCTGACCTTCCTCGACTTCGGGATGACCTGGGTGATGTTCTCCCAGGCCAGCGGCGTGATGGTCTACGCCTACTGGCTGGCGATCGTCTGGGGCACGCTGCGCGCCCATGAGCGTCGCCTTGAGGCAGCGTCGCCCGCTGCTTGTTATAAAGCCCAAGCCAAGCATGGCTGATCGGGATGTCTGCATGGAATGTCAGACCTGAAGAGGCGACAGCGTTCAGCGCATGACGCTCTCGAGGTTCAGCGCTTGGCACTTCGGAACTCTGGAGAGGCTTTGACCTGAGCACGCACGGGGTCTACAGTACGCGCAAATTTGAGCAGTCGCTCACGAATATTGACGAGCGGTGAGGCGTGTTGCCTCGCCGCTCAGGAGAATGGATATGCAAGACAAGCTCAAGATCGACATCGTCTCCGATGTGGTGTGCCCGTGGTGCATCATTGGCTACAAACGCCTCGAGAGTGCCATTCAGTCACTGGGCCTGGAAGACAAGGTCGAGATCGAATGGCAGCCCTTCGAGCTGAACCCGGACATGCCGGCCCATGGCGAGAACCTGCGCGCGCACTCTGAACGCAAGTATGGCACCACGCCCAAGGGCAGTGTCGAGGCGCGCCAGAACCTCGCCAATCTGGCGGCTGAGGAAGGGCTGGTCTTCAACTACTTCGACGACATGCGCATGGTCAATACCTTCGAGCTGCACGTACTGCTCGAGTACGCCGCCGAGCAAGGCATGCAGCATGACCTGATGATGCAGTTCTTCGCGGACTTCTTCACGCTGCAGAAGGACATGTCGGACCGCGCCGTGATGGCGGACTCGCTGGCAGCGGTCGGGCTGGATGCCACGGAAGGGCTTGCGCAACTCGATGACGCCGAGGCACGTGAGCAGGTGGTCCAGCATGAGAACCACTGGAAGCAGATGGGGATCTCCAGCGTGCCGACCTTCGTCTTCAACCGCCGCAGTGCCCTCAGCGGTGCTCAGCCCAAGGAAGTGTTCGAGCAGGTGCTGAGCGAGCTGATGGCTGAGCAGTCTTGAGTCACTGATACCTGGCTCCGCCACTGATTCCTGTCGTGATAAAAAACGCGGCCCCGCTGAAAAGCAGGGCCGCGTTTTCGTTGTGGGGTGTGTCAGTCACTCAGAAGAGCACAGACACCCCCATCAAGAGCGCTTGGGTGGATTGTTGCCACGACCACCGCCTGAACGATTGCCGGTCGTGCTCGGCAGATTCGGCGCTTTCGGAGCCGGGGTTTTGTGTGCAGGGGATTTGGATGTAGTGGCTTGAGTCTTGGTAGTGTTTTTCATTGTCTTGGGTCTCTTTGTATCGATTGTTTGAAATAACTTTGAGTCGGCTGCCGGTCTATTACTGACAAGCTCCAGGGCCACCGCGACAGGCGCATGCGGATGGGACGTGACACTTATGGTCGCCACCACAACGCATGGCCTGTGACTCAGCGCCGCCGCCCGGATAGGCGCCAAAGTGCTTTTCATACAGCGCTACCGTCTGTGCAAAGGCATCCTTCAATTGCTGGTAGTCGTCTTCACCGTAGATGCCGAAGTAGGGGTAGTGGTCAATGAAGCGACCGAATACCTGGTGGCAGTCTTCGCGGTAAGCACGCGTGTCCAGGATGTGCGCATGCCATAAGGCATCGACTTCCTTGCTGGGCACGAGCGAGACAGCAGGGTAGAAGGCCTTGAGTGACAGGAAGCGGCGATACTCACGCTCCGCCTTGTCCCAGGACTCAACTGACATTTCGGCTTCGCTGGAGGCCGTGTACTTGTGCTTCAGACGAGCAAAGTCGAGACGGCTGACATTCATGTCCAGTCCGTGGCGATCCACGAGGGGTTGGTTCAGAGAAACGATGGCATTCATGATCAAGACTCCTGTGAGGGGTGATTGCAGAACTTGATGTCCCGCCTTCGTTTCATCTCACGATCGAAACTCTGACGACTGATCAAGGCACAGGGCTCATAGCCATTGGCGGTCAGCTGATAGAGCAGGCGCCAGGCATGGCCGATCTTGAAGCGCAGATAGCCTTTGCGGCAGCGCAGGCGTTTTCCGCCAAGTGATCGGTAGGGCGTGCCATTGGCCATGGCCTGATCTATCTGGATGGCCTTGGACTGGTAACATCTGCTGACCTCATGGGGACAGCGGGCGAGGATGGTATCGATGGTTGGCATGACTGGCTCCGTCTTGGTTGACGAAACCAGTATTTATTTGTGGATTCCACAACCCGCATGCTTCAGACATCTTTTTTGCGGAAGGTGTCCAGCAGTTCGTCGAAGGAGGTCGCATCCTCGTATCGTCGGATGATCAGCTTGCGATATTTCGCCAGGACCTCGTTGTCCGTCTCGATCGGGAGCGCTTGTTGATAGGCCTTTTCGAGATCACCACTCAAGTAGGCGGCCATCATGCTGTCCCCCTGGGAGAGGGCCGCCGTCTGCGCGGCCAGCCCCTTGAGTACGTTTCCCTGTAGATGGCCCAGTCCCATCTGCGGCAATGCATCGGCGAAGGGGTTGGGCAGTTCCTCCGTCTTCAGGTCGGCATCTGGCAAACGTTCCAGCAAGTGAATCAATTCCTGGCGCAACAGGCCCAGGCCCGCCAGGGATTGCCGTTCGAAGAACAGCTCACGTGCCCACTCGACCAGCTCGGTGCGTATCTTTTCCTGCTCAAGGAGCTGAATGACGACCTTGGGCTCACCGAAGATCCCCTGTAGCAGGATGGCGTTCCAGAGCAGCGTGATATCGCCTGGGTGGATTCGCACTCGGTTCCGGCTGTCACAGCCGTGACCGAGCGGTGTGTAATCCAGACGCAGGTGTTGCGTCTTGCTGCGATCAGGTCTGCGAGAGACATCATCCTTGTGCTTGAGGGAGGGGCTCAGTGCACTGACAAGCGTCTTGATGGAGTTCAAGAGTTTGCCGTGCCGACTGAGAGGCTTGCTCAACCCCACCTTGCGGCAGAGCAAGTCCTCGTACACAGAAGATATTTCGCGCCAGTTACCCTTGTCAGCTTCGCTCACAAGAGTACTCCAGCAATTCATTGAGCGAGATGCGCTTGCTGTAATCGACTGACATGTCCGCTACCTTTTGTGCCTGCGTGAACCAGTCACTGGAATAACACCTGTCATGGCGACGGTACTCATCCAGTACGCCCATGCAGTAGCCGGCCTGCAGGGCCTCTGACACGCTTGTCGTGACGCCAGCCAGGAGATTCTTCTCGTCCCTTTTGGCATAGATTCCGACCAGCTCGTGACAACTCTGGATCAAGCGCTCCGAGTGGTCTCTGGCCTGAGCGGTTGGTGCCAGTGTGAATGCCAGCGTGACAAGTAAGGCGCAAGACGTGTATTTGCTGAATATGGACTTCACAGTGTGGGCTCCTTGAATGTATCACTCGTGGCAGGTTCTGCTTTTTCGGGGGCGCGTGTGTCCCCTTGCGCTTGTGGCTCATTCGTTGTCATGGCGCGCCGATTTGCAGTAGGTGCTGATAGGTAGAGTGCCACCAGCAGGCTGGCATAAGTTGCCAATTTTACGAGCGGATCATCATCCAGAAGATAATTCTTTGGGAGATCTTCGTATTCTGACTGCCAGAGAAATATTTCACACAGGCCAATCACGACCAGCTCCACTACTGTCAGAATTCCGAGGGAAATCAGCAAGCGACTGGCTCCCTTCCAGAACCCCGTCGAGAAATGCTGGCAGTAATTGACATGCCGCCACAGAAGCAAGCCAAGCAGTGCCATGAACGCCCATTCGAGTAGCGAAATATCTGCCAGGCCTTCACCGTATTCAAAGATGGCAAAGGGTAGCAAAGCCAGGATCATCAGGCCGATCAGCCAGAGCATGCCAGTCTTGATAGCATTCAATACCTGACAGAGAAATCGTGAGAAACCAGTGTCGATTTTCCCTGTCAGGGAGAGACTTGTTGATTGTGACATCTTGCGTACATCCATGTAATTGCCGCGTGTATTGGTACTTCATGGGGATGAGTCGGAAACTCCGTTGTCCT
Source organism: Cobetia sp. 29-18-1 (assembly GCF_029846405.1). NCBI lineage: Bacteria > Pseudomonadati > Pseudomonadota > Gammaproteobacteria > Oceanospirillales > Halomonadaceae > Cobetia > Cobetia sp. 29-18-1. The sequence continues at coordinate 35,711 of NZ_JARWKS010000019.1, read as the reverse complement.
GGACAGTCATGTATCAACGCTGATTTGTAAGCTCTGTATAGATAATGTCGAGGAGTCATGGCAGGAATCGTAATGATCATCTCGACCTGAATATACAGTATGTCGTAATCCGGTGCGGAATTATTTTGTTTGTCTTGGACAATAGTGGCATTCATCCCAAGATCGTTCTTTGCATTAGCGAGCAACGGAATCAGTCCGTCCATGGGAGGCGAACCAAGTTCGTATTACTTCACCAGTCCCACATTTAGATAATGCATTAAAGTTTAGGGATATAGCAGGCTCAGCAGGTTTACATGCGTATAAACGACACAGCCCCGCTGAAAAGCGGGGCTGTGTCGTTTATGGAGCATCGAATAGCTGGGGAGTTAGAGCCCCGCCTTGATATTGCTCAGTTGCTGCATGAGCGTGTCGAGGACGGCGTCGACCTGCGCTTCGGTGTGCTCGCAGGAGAGGAAGAAGCGCAGTCGCGCGCTCTTCTCCGGCACGGCGGGGTGCAGGATGGGTTGGACATTGAAGCCGGCCTCGAACAGCTGGTTGGAGAGGCGCGCGGCCACCAGGGAGCTGCCCAGAATCACCGGTACGACGGCAACGCCCAGGCTGTCGCCGACATCGAGCCCCAGTGCGCGGGCGCGCTTGAGGAAGTAGCCGGAGACGGCGTGCAAACGCGCGATACGCTGTCTGGCATCGTCGCCCTGGAGCAGTTCGAGAATCTTCAGCGACGGGGCGGCGACCTGGGCCGGCATGCCCACCGAGTAGAGGAAGCCCGGCGCGAAGTAGCGCAGCATGCTGACCAGCTCCTTGCAGCCGGCGATATAGCCACCGCAGCCGGACAGCGTCTTGCTCATCGTGCCCATCCAGATATCGACGTCACGCGCAGCGATGTCGTAATGCTCCCTCAGGCCGAGACCGCGCTCGCCGAGCACGCCGAAGGAGTGGGCTTCATCGACCATCAGCCAGCAGCGGTACTTCTGCTTGAGAGCGATCAGGCGCGGCAGGTCCGGTACATCGCCGTCCATGCTGTAGAGGCCTTCGGTGACGATCAGCACGCGCTCGAACTTGCCCCGCTGGGCACGCAACAGCGCCTCCAGCGCGTCCGGGTCATTGTGCGCGAAGGGCATGCGCCGGGCGCCGGAGAGCTGGGCGCCGACCAGCGAGCTGTTGTGGATCCACTCGTCATGCAGGATCAAGTCCTTCGGGCCGAGCAGATAGCCCAGCGTGGAGACATTGGTGGCGTGGCCACTGACGAAGACCACCGCATCCTCGACGTCGTAGGTACGCGCGACGGCGGCTTCCAGCTGCTGGTGGATCGGACGTTCGCCGGAAACCGCGCGTGAGGCCGACACCGAGGTGCCATAGTGCGCGGCAGCGTCTGCAGCCGCCTTGACCACTTCCGGATGGCGCGAGTAGTCGAGGTAGTTGTAGCTGGCGAAGTTGACCAGCTCACGCCCCTCGATACGCGTCGTGGCACCGGCACAGCCTTCATGCACGCGGAAGAAGGGCTCCGGCACGCCAAAGGCGGCACCGGCCTGCTGCATCATGCTGAGCTGCTGATAGCCGGGTTGGCGATCGAAGCGCACGAAATCGTCGCTGATCTGAAGCGGTTCAGCGCTCTTGTGGGCGAAGATATCCTCATCATTCGACTGCGTATTGGCCGGGCGAGTGCGGCGCGCACGCGCCTTGTCGAGCAGTTGCTGCTTCATGTCACTGGCGGATGAACCTGGGGAATTGCGGGTTGCCAAGAGTCGATTTCCTTACACGTGTGATGCTGACCCAAAAACGGGCGAAAGAGCCTTGGCTCTCCGCCCGTCGGGTATCTTCAAGCTGATCGTGTGCGCTGACGAGGCATGGGCCTTGGCGAGAGCGGGGACTGCTGTCAGGGCCCGATCTGGCGATGTCCGTCTGCCTGTCATTGTTGCGCGAATGGGTCGACGTTACGCCAAGATGGCGCATGGCACCAGCCCACACCTGCCATTCGGCATCATGGCGTGGGCTGGGTACCGGGTGGAGGTGGCTACTTGCTCACCATCTCTCCCCGCTCTGTCATGGTCGCCGTCTCGCCGCCATGCTGCTTCACCAGCTGCGCCATGGCCTGGTCTTCGGAATTGCTTTCGGCCTCTTCGCCGTCGGCATTGCCCATCTTGTGCATCAGGCGCTCCGCGAGTCGCCACAGGGTGGCGGCTTCACTGATCATCATCACCGGAATGCTGATGCCTAGGCGTGCCTCGACCGCCGTCATCAGTTCGACCCCCATCAGCGAGTCGAAGCCCATGTCGTAGACGCTCTTGTTGACGTCGATGGCGCTGGCGTCGATCAACAGAATCTTGCTCAGCTCGCCCTTGAGAATCTCGACGATGGCGGTCTGCAGCGCTTCGCCGCTCAAGCCCGCCAGTGCCGCGGCAATATCATCCTGCTGCGCCTGGCTGTTGTCATCCTCACCGGCGCGGCGGGCGATTTCCTCGAAGCGGGGCGTGGCGGCGGTCGGCAGGAAGCGTGCAAGCGCGCCCCAGTCCAGTTCCAGCACGCCCAGTGAGCGACCCGGCAGGCCGAGTGCCTGGGCGTGCTGATCTGCATTGATCATCTCGCCGAGACAGGCCAGCGCGTGGTCTGCCATCAGCGCATCACCGCCGAGGCGATTCTTGAGTGCTTCGCGGGTCTTCTCGTTGCGTGCCAGGAAGCCGGCATCCTCGATCGCGCCCCAGCGTGCGCAGGTGGCGGGCAGGCCACGCGCACGACGGTTGGCGGCGAGCCCTTCCAGCCAGTGGTTGGCCGCCACGTAGACGCTCTGCCCCGGGTTCCCGAACAGGGTGGTGGCCGAGGAGTAGAGCACGAAGAAGTCCAGCGCATGCCCGGCACTCAGGCGATCCAGCAGGCGCGCGCCTTCCAGCTTCGGCGTCATCACGCGCTGGATGCGCTCGGCATCGAGATGGCGAATCAGCGCATCATCGATCACCGCGGCGGCATGGATGATGCCCTTGAGCGGTGCGATGCCACCGCCGTCAGCGGACTTGCCGAAGCGTGCGAACACCTTTGATAACGCGGCGTCATCGGCGACATCACAGGCCAGCGCATGCACGTTCACGCCCCGGGCCTCGAGACGCGCGACGCCTTGCTGGGCTTCTTCACTGGCCGCGCCGGAGCGCCCGAGCAGGACCAGCTCGCGCGCGCCCATCGCGGCCAACCACTCGGCGCTGCGCAGGCCAAAGCCGCCCAGACCACCAGTGACCAGATAGCTGCCCGCCGGGTCGACCGTCAGTGTCTTTGCATTGGCCGCTAGTGCGTCGGAACGAGAGGGCACTGCACTAGCTGTCTGCTCAGCGGCGTGTTCGGCGACGCGCTGAGTGACGACGACCTTGCCGATCTGGCGGGCCTGCTGCATGTAGCGGAAGGCCTCGACCACCTGACTGGCATCGAAGGTGGTGTAGGGCAGCGGCGCCAGGGTGCCGTCCTCGAACAGCGCCATCATCTCGCGGAACAGACGCGTGGTCAGGCCCGGGCATTCCTTCATCAGCTGATCGGAATCGATGCCGAAATAGCTCAAGTTGTTGCGGAACGGGCGCAGCCCCATCGGGGTGTTCTCGTAGAAGTCGCGCTTGCCCAGCTCACAGAAGCGCCCGAACGGCTTGAGCACGCGCAGATTCTGGGCGATGGCTTCACCGGCCAGCGAATTGAGCACCACATCGACACCACGCGCATCCACGGACGGATCCCGCTGCTGACGTGCGGCAAGATCGGCCAGGATATCCTCAGCGAAGCCATGGCTGCGCGAGTCATAGACGTTGTCGATGCCCATCAGCGCGAGGAAGTCACGCTTGGCCGGCGAGCCGACGGTGGCGAACACCTCGGCGCCCAGCCACTCGGCGATCTGCAATGCTGCGATGCCCACGCCGCCGGCGGCGCCGTGAATCAGTACCTTCTCGCCTTCTTCCAGCCGTGCCAGATGCTTGAGCGCGTAGTAGACGGTGAAGAAGGTGGTCGGGATGGTCGCCGCGGCTTCCAGGCTGACGCCGTGGGGCACATGGGCCAGCGCCGTGTCGGCAATCACCAGACGGTCGGAGAAGCTGGCGGGGCCGAAGCCGACCACGCGCTCGCCAACCTTGAATTCGGCATTGGCGCCGGCCTGAGTGACGATGCCGGAGAACTCGAGTCCCAGGCTCGGGCCGGAGAAGCCGTGTTCGATGGCTTCATCCGACAGCAGGCCGAGGGTGTACATGACATCGCGGAAGTTGAGGCCGGTCGCCTCGACACGCACTTCCACTTCGCCGGCTGCCACGGCGGGCAGAATGCGAGGCTGCCATTCCAGATTGCGCAATTGACCGGGCTGGCTGAAGCCGAGGCTGACGGCGTGGCGCTGAGCGCCCGGGGCCTGCAAGCGGGCATTCTCTGCGCCAGTGGTCTGCTGAGGCGCCGCCATCTGACGCAGGCGTGTCGCGAAGCGTGCGCCAGTGGCATCCAGCACCACTTCCTGTTCGTGATCCGGCGCTTCGAGTTCCTGCACCAGCGCGCCCATCAAGGCAGGCATGCTGACGGCATCGTGCTCAAGCGTAGGTGTATCCAGCAGGCGGATGGCCAGCGACTGGCTCTCATTGGCCAGACTGCGCGCAAAGCCCCAGCTGGCTGCATCCGCCGGTGGAGTCGCTACGGGGGCGTCGCTTGTCTGCCACAGCGTCGCCACGTCATGTGTCAGCACCCATAGGGTCGGGGCGAGGCGGCTATCGTCTTGCTCCTGGGCGCTGTCAAAGGCCTGGGCGACCTGTGTCAGCAGCTGTTGGCGTGTGCACTGGAGGGCGTTGGTGCTGTCCGTATCATTCTGCTCAGTTGTCGCCGCCGCGCTGGGCAGCGCGATCAGGTGATCAACGTCGCCAAGCTGCTCGATCAATGCGGAGACGTTGGCTGGAAGAGTGGCTGACAGGCGCTGATGGCTGACCTGATGACCACGCGCGGTCAGTGAGTCGCTCAAGCGCGTCAGCAGTGCCTGATCCGCCGGTGCCTGCGGGCTATCCAGCAGCGCGATGGAGAGCGTGGCGGCTTGGCTTGCCACTGCTTCGCCTTCCACTGATTCACTCTCGATTGATTCACCTGCCGCCGTCTGGCCTTCAGCGGTTTTCGTAAGAGGGGCAAGCGGTGCCTGAGCCGCAAGCGGTGCCTGAGCGGCAAGCGTCGCGGACAGCCACCAGGCGCCTGATGTTTGATCGCTGGCCAGGCTATCGCTGGCCAGGCTATCGCTGGCAGGCGCTGGTGACTCGATGTCGAGGCCCAGCTGGGTCAAGAGGCGCTGCCATTGCGCGATGCCCGGATGACTGCGCAGCTGCTCACCATCATCGAGGGCCAGAATCGGCCCGGCCCAGGCCGCCGGTTCACAGCCACACAGCAGCAGCTGCGCGCCGGGGGCCAGACGGGCGATCAGCGCTGTCAGCAGCTCGCGCGCCTGTGACGGTGCCTCGAAGTCCAGATGCACGATGGCGAGCTGCGTCTTGCGGGGCGTGGCGGTGTCCTGGAAGGCCTCGCCCGCGATCACGTCGATCAGCGGCAAGTCATCCTGCAGGCGATTGGCTTCACTGAGGGCACCGGCACTGGCGGCCACGAAGCGGTAATCCAGCGCTGAGTAGCGACCATTGCGTGCATCCGCCTCGCGCAGTGTCGTGAGACGCTGGCCCAGCCAGGGGCCGCCGGCACCCAGCTCCAGCACATCGAGGCGCTTGCCGGCAGGCAGTGTGGCAAGCGCGCTGCTGATGCGTTGATCGAGCTGTGCGCTCAACCACTGCCAGCCGGCATTGCCGACCGCCGTCTTGAGCAGCGTCGGGATCAGCGGCTGGCGCAGATGCTCCAGTGCGGCACTGGCGTCCGTCGAGAGCAGCGCCTCGCGATCTGCCACCACTTCATCAGCGGTGCCGTCCAACTGAGTCCTTTCTGACTGAGCCCCTTCTAACTGAGTCCCGCCCAACGGCATGCCGCGATTGAGCCATTCATCCAGGTGCAGGTGCAGGCGACCGGCGGCATGCGTCAACGGGAACTGGCCCGGGTAGTCGCGTACCAGCAGCTGCCAGATGTCATTGGCGGCGGGCAGATCCAGCGAGTTGATCTGCCAGTCGCCGCTATCGAGTGCTTCCGTCAGGCCTTGTGACTCGGCCCAGTCGAGCAGGGCACGGCTGAACAGCGGACAACGGCGCTGCCAGCGCGACAGTGCCTCGTGATCCAGATGGGCCAGCTCCGGGTCACCCGGCGCGGCGTGACGCAGCAGGGTCTCGTGGACGCTGGCGAGCATCAGGCTGTCGAGCAGCGGCTCCAGCTCATCGCGGAAGCATTGGCTGTCGGCCAGCAGCGCCTGTGCGCTGGCGGCGGTCGCGTCGCTCTCACCAACATTCTCATCACCTACGTCACCACCATCGGCAGCCTCTGTGGCCTGCATGGCGTCATTCACCAGGCCTGCGAGATCCAGCGCCGGCGAGGACGGCTGAGTGAGCGGGTGCGGGGCGGCAGTCAGTTCGATATCCAGATAATCCAGATGCGCCGTGCCATCACGTCCCAGGCGTACGGCGCGGAAGCGGGCCTCTTCGGCAACCGCCACGGCGCGGCCTTCGGCATCGAACAGCTCGAAGTCGGCACATAGGGAGTGCGGGCCACGCGAGCGCAGCACGACACGCGCGGTGACGATCTGCGAGGCGCGTACCTGCTCACGCACCTGCAGGCGACCGACACGCACCGGCACGAAGGCCATGCCATTGCTGGCCGCCATCTGGCCCTTGAGCACGCCCAGCAGCGGAATGAACAGCTGGAAGGCGCTATCGAGCACGCCGGGGTGCAGGTGGAAGTCGGCGTCCTGGCTGGCCATTTCCTCGGTCAGCGAGAAACGGGCCAGCACCTGCGGACGCGCAGTGCCCGGTGCGTGGTGGTCGGCGCCCGCGTCGACCCAGATCTGCTCGGCGGCGCGGAAGTGCGGGCCGTAATGCAGGCCGAGTTGCGCGGCAGCCGCCACGTGCTCATCGCGGCCGAAATCGGCGGCGCGAGTGGGCATGATCGGGGCGGCTCGCTCCAGCAGGCGTCCACGCGTGGCGGTGAAGGCGCGCGCCACGGCGTGCAGATTCCACTTGTCGGCATCTTCCGCGCGTGTCTCACGACTCTCCAGACGCATGGCGCCATTGGCGCTGTCCAGCGACAGGCGGGTCAGACGCAGCGTGCTGTCATCGAGCAGCAGCGGGGCGCGAATCTCGAAGTCTTCCAGATCCAGCACGTCGGGCAGGCTGTCCGCATCGGCGCTGGCGGCCTGCCATTCGTGGGCGGCGGCCAGGCATTGCTCCAGATAGCCGGCGCCCGGGAAGACGGAACTCTCGCCGACCTGGTGATCGGCCAGCCACGCGACCTTCTGGGTGTCGAGCTGGGCTTCCCAGGTCAGGCGTTGCTGGGCGAGACGATAGCCGAGCAGCGGATGAACGTAATGACGATCCAGCAGACGCTGGCTTTCGCTGGTGGTCTGGATCCAGCACGGGATGCGTTGCCACGGGTAGCTTGGCAGCTCGATGAACTGACCGGCGACCGGGAACAGGCCGGTGATGTCGACGGCGCCGGAGAGCAGTACGCGACCGCGCAGGTGCTCCAGGGCATCTAGCCCGGCATGGCGACGGTCGAGACTGGCGAGCACCTGGCCGGCGGGCGCCTCGTCACTGCGCGCCTTGAGGATGTCGTTCAGGTAGCTGCGCAGGATCGGGTGTGCGCCGATCTCGACCAGCAGGCGATGTCGGCCGAGGGCAGCGTTCTCTTCCGCGTCGGAGTGCCAGTTGACCAGTGAGGTGACGGCGGCCTCGAACATGACCGGCTGACGGATGTTCTCCCACCAGTAGCGTGCATCCAGCTGCTCGCCGGCAATGACGCTGCCGGTGACGGTGGAGATGAACGGGGTATGGGTGGCGCGGGGCGTCAGGCCGTCGAGGGACTCGAGCAGGCCGGGCTTGATCGGGTCCATCGCCGGGCTGTGGAAGGCGTAATCCAGTCCCAGTACTCGCGCGAAGGTGCCCTGGGCGGAGAGCTCCTTGCTCAGCGCTTCCAGCAGCTCACGCTCGCCGGCCAGGGTGGTGCCGCGCGGGCCATTGATGCCAGCCAGTGACAGCGATGCCCATTGCGGCTGCTCCAGCCATTCGCGCATTTCGCACTCGCCGAGGCCGACGGCCATCATCGCGCCGGTGCCACGGGTGCGCCCCTGGTGATAGCTGCGCTGGAAGATGACGCGGGTGGCCTGTTCGAGCGTCAGCGCGCCACTGGCCCAGGCGGCAGCGACTTCACCGACACTGTGGCCGGTGACGGCAGCAGGGCGGATACCGCGCTCGATCAGCCACTCGGTGACCGCGACCTGCAGCGCGAACAGCGTCGGCTGGGCGATCTCGGTGGCGTCCAGGCGGTTCTCGCCTTTCTCGCTCAGGCTGCCGTCCAGCTCCTTGAGCAGCTCGAAGCCATTGAAGTCGCGGAAGGCGGCGTCGAGGCGCTCCAGGCAGGCGCGCACGCTGGCGGATTCTTCCAGCAGGGCACGGCCCATGCCGGCCCACTGGCAGCCATTGCCGGAGTACACGAACACCGGGCCGCGCTCCTGCTGCACGCTGCTGAGGGCGTTTGCGCCATGGCGCGGCGAAGCACCATTGTCGCTGGCGCTCGGCAATGCCGGCAGACGGTCCACCAGGGTGATACGCGGATGGTCACCGAGATCTCCCTCGCTGCCGAGGGTGTCGAGGTCCTCAAGCAGGGTGGTGAAGGTATCTGCGCTGAGCAGGGCGCCATGCACATGGTGCTCGCGGCGGGCGGCCAGCTGCCAGGCGAGATCGTAGAGGATTGGCGCCATGTCGTGGGCGGCGAGCTCACGCAGGTGCTCGGCCAGCTCCAGTGCGGATTGCTTGAGCGCCTGTGGGGAGCGGGCACTCAGCCGCAGCGGCGGCGTCTGTTCACCTTCAGTGTGCGGTTGCGCTACCGACTGTTCGGGAGCACTTTCCAGCAGCACGTGGGCATTGGCACCACCGAAGCCGAAGGAGTTGACGCCGACTACCAGACGCCCGTCCGCCTTGAGCTTGCGCGGCTGGGTGACGATATCCAGATTCCACTCGTCGCTACGAATCTTCGGATTCAGGCGCTGGATCTTGATCGTCGCGGGCACTTCACGGTGCGCGATCACGCCGAGTGCCTTGGCCAGGCCTGCCACGCCAGAGGCGGTTTCCAGGTGGCCCATGTTGCTCTTGATCGAGCCGATCGGCAGCGGGCTGGAGCGCTTCTGGCCGATGGCGGCGCCGATGGCGCGGGTTTCCAGCGGGTCACCGACCGCGGTGCCGGTACCATGGGCCTCAAGATAGTCGATATCGTCCGGCCTGATGCCGGCCTGCTCGCAGGCCTGTTCCATCAGCTGGATCTGCGCCGACGGGTTGGGCACGGTCAGGCCGGACTTGTAGCCATCGGTATTGACCACGGAAGAGGCCACCACGGCGAGAATGCGATCGCCATCGGCGATGGCCTGGTCGAGATCCTTGAGCAGGAAGACGCCGCCGCCTTCGGAGCGCGCATAGCCGTCGCCGGCCTCATCGAATACCTGACAGCGGCCGGTCTTCGACAGCATCGTGGCCTTGGAGAAGATCAGGAAGCCGTACGGATGCAGGTGCAGGCTGATGCCGCCGGTCAGCGCCATGTCGGTCTCGCCGCTTCGGATCGACTGGCAGGCCTGGTGGAAGGCGACCATTGAAGAAGAGCAGGCGGTATCCAGCGACAGGCTCGGGCCGTGCAGGTCGAAGGCATACGACAGGCGGTTGGAGGCCACGCTGGAGGTATTGCCGGTCGCGGTATTCGGGCCGATGGCGCTGAGGTCATCCGCCATGCGATAGGAATAATCCAGGCTCGCGATGCCCATGAAGACGCCACAGCGTGAGCCGCGCATCTTCTCGGCCGGGATACCGGCGTGCTCGATGGCTTCCCAGCTCATCTCCAGCAGCATGCGTTGCTGAGGGTCCATGCTGGCGGCTTCGCGCGGGCTGATGCCGAAGAAGGCCGGGTCAAAGCCGGTGATGTCGCCCAGTGAACCTGCGGCGAAGCTGTAGCTCATGCCCGGGGCTTTCTTGTCCGGGTGCGAGAGAGACTCCTTGCTCCAGCGGTCGTCGGCGACTTCGGTCACCATGTCCTTGCCGGCCAGGAGGTCGTCCCACAGGGTGGCCTGAGTGGTGCCGGGGAAACGGCTGGCTGCGCCGATGATGGCAACGCGTCGGGTCATGACAAGCTCCTGAACTTCTGAGTCACGGCACTGTGGCGAGCATGTTTCGCGGTCGCCTTCAGCAGCGCACTTCCTAATGTATCGATATTGATGACGCGCGGGTCGCCCTTGCGGCATTGCTCGTCAGTCTTGAAGGGCCCTTCGCAGTCGAGGGCCCACTCCATCAGCTCCGGATCCTTGTCGCGCACGGCCGCCATGGTCTGGCGGGCGGTGTCGTCGGACTCCGGCAGGGCGCTGGACCAGATGAAGCTGTCGGTCACGCCATTGGGCTCGCCCAGGGTCGCATAGACCTCGGGCATGATCGGCACATGGTCTCCATAGAAACACAGCAGCCCGCCGCGCGGCAGTCGCGCCAGCGCGGTGGTGAGCTGATCGATCATCGCGTCGGCATTCACCAGATGACGCAGATAGATGCCCAGTTCCTGACAGTTCTCCGACAGGTCTCCGTCGTACCACTCCGGCAGACGTGCGCTGTCGAAGGTTTCCAGGTGCAGCGGGCCGTGATTCTCCATGGTGATCACCTGGATGAACAACGGCGTATCGCCGGCTTCCAGCAGACAGTCTTCGACCTTGGCCGCCACGGCGGCATCGCTGATGTACTGGCCACTCCTGTCGGCATCGCTGAAGTGGGCGATGTCGAGGAATTCATCGAAACCGAGCTGTTTCAGCACCTGATTGCGCAGGTAGAAGGTGCCGGGATAGGGATGGATGCACAGCGTGCGATAGCCCATTGCCTTGTAGTTGGCGGCCAGATTGGGCACGGCGCGACGCGCCAGCTGATGGTAGGGGTTGAACTGGTGCACGCCGAGCTCTTCGGCGGTCAGGCCCGTCAGGAAGGCGGTTTCGGTGCGCACGGTATTGGCGCCCCACGCCGGCACGGCCAGACGACCACACGGCAGCCCCTGGGCCAGTGCGGTGAAGTGGCAGCGGTCCAGGTTCGGCAGCAGGTCGTCACGTACCCGGGGATAGACGCGGCGAGCATCGAAGAAGGATTCGCTCTGCACGCTGACCACATGGGGCAGTGCCTTGGTGGCATCCTCGTCATCGAGTTCGCGCAAGGTGGCCTCGAGTTCGCGCTGTGCCTCCTCCAACGGATTGCGCAGCGGCGTCAGCGGGCGACGCGCCAGCCGCGCATAGGCCAGCAGGTAGGCCACCATGCCCAGCTCGCTCAGGTCGAACTCGGGCACCAGCATTACCTTGCTGGTCAGACGGTTGCCCAGGGCGTAGACCAGGACGCTCGCGCCGATCAGTACGCTGATCAACGGCACCAGCCACACAGCGGCGTTGCCTGAGTAGGCGGCGGAGAAGCCCAGCGCGGGCTCTAGCCAGAGTCCCAGACCGATCGCCAGCGCCCCGGCCGAGGTCGCGGCGATGGTCAGCCCGATGCCGAAGAAGGGGATGTACAGGCGCGGGTGCTTGATGGCGTCGGTGAAGTACTCGAAGTCCTGGCTGAGGAAGGGTTCGCGCAGCGACACGTACTTGGTGTGGCTGACCTGAAGCACCACCAGCCACAGCGCATTGACGACGATCAGCGAGAACCAGGGGCGCTGGGTGATCAAGGTGCACAGTGACCAGCTGGCGCACCAGTACCCGACATGTGCCAGCCTGGCGCTGACGGGGCGACGCCAGAATGCGGCTGGCGGTGTCGTCATCTGTTTCAGCAGCAGATGCTCAAGCCCCAGCGTCAACCCGAGGCCGACCAGCAGTGGCCCGGCCATGAAAGACACAAACGCAATGACAAACTCCATGTAATGCCGACCTCGTTAGCCTCTGCCGTCGCAGGGGCTGTGTAGTGTCCGGTCGAGTACTCGACCCTGATCAAGATCCATGGCGGCCAGGGGTGTGACAAGTCGGCCCCTCGCCGCAGTATTTTCAGGCGCTCTGGTGTCCAGATCCTGATCGTTCCTGCGTGTTCAACTGTCGATATGGCGTTCCCGCCACTGTCTTCCTTATCAATCCTGCACGATGTACCCCAGTGGCAGGTGATGGGGTATTACGCTAACTCATTGTCATGACAATGGAAAAACGCTGAGCCATCGCCTGCTGCGCATGGCGGGCCGGCTCACGGTTCACGGCTTAGGTTCACGGTTCACGAAGACGCAAGCCCCGATCAATGAGTGTAATTGAACCACCCGAGCAGGCGCTGGGAGATTCCGGCGGGCAGGACACTCAACCACCAGCACCCGAAGTTGAGCGGGAAGGGGAAGCTGATACGCGCCCGGTTACGCGCTGCCCCCTTGAGGATGCGGCGTGCGGCCTTCTCGGGGGGCATCTCGAAGGGCTTGGGCCCCGGCATGGCCTCGCACATCGGCGAGGTGACATAGCCGGGCATGACGACGGTGACACCCACGCCATGGGGTTTGAGCCAGCTGCGCAGGCCTTCGCCATACGCCTTGACCGCCGCCTTGCTGCCGCTGTAGCTGGGCGTCAATGCCAGGCCATGCCAGGCCGCGAGGGAACTGAGCAGTACCAGCTGACCACTGCCGCGCTGCTTCATCGCCATGGCCAGATGGTGAGCCATGCCCAGCGTGCCGATCACATTGGTCTGCAGCAGGCGGCGTGAATCCTCCCAGCGCTCTCCGTTGCCCTGGGGGCCGATATCGGTGTTCATGCCGGCATTGGCGATGGCGATGTCCGGCACGCCGCGCGCGCAGACTTCATCCAGCCAGGTGAACAGGGTCTCTTCATCACACAGGTTGAGTACCGTGCATTCCACCTCGGCGCCCAGCTTGCGGCAGTCGTTGGCGATCGCATCGAGCTTGCGCTGCTTGCGGCCGGTGAGAATCAGCGTGGTGCCCGTCTCGGCGTAGGCGCGTGCCAGGGCGCCGCCGATCTCGCCCGTGGCACCGGTGATCAGGACGCGTCGCAGGCGGCTGGCATCCTGGGCGGCTTTCGCACTGGCGTCGCTCTCTGCAGGCCGGCTATCCGCTCGGTGAGTGCCAGCGTCGCGTTCAGCGTCGGTAGGCTCTGGCTGCTGGGGGGGCATGGCCGTCATCTTTGGTCTCCTTGAATCCCGACACCGAAGGTCGGCAGTTCCCTTGCGTTTCTCGTTATGGTCGGGTGAGAGAGGCTGCCATCGTTGGCGTGTCTCACCGTTGTTGCGTGGTCCAGCAGTCTTTTTGCATGTTCAGCAGCGGCTCAGCATGTTCTCCAGCGGCGAGCGTTCGGCGCACAGTATCTTGGACGCGCCCAACACGGCCAGTTGCATGCCCGGCTTGCAGTAGAAGCCGCCATTGAGCTGCACGGTATGAATCACCGTATTGCGGAAATGTCGGAAGAGCGTGGTGTCGGGGCGCTGGCCCTGGGTCCAGAAATCGTGCAGCGAGCCCTGGAAGGTCAGGCCAGGCAAGTTGAAGATCGGATCGCCCATGCAGAAGGTCGGGCAGCGATACTGCAGTGCCACGTTGCCGGTCGTGCTGTTGACCGTGATCATGCCCTTGGCCTGCTGCAGCAGCTTCTCCAGATTGCCGCTCTCCAGATAGACGATACGCCCGATCAGGTCGTAGCGGCGCTCCAATGAGCGAATCAGCCCCGGGTAATCCACCAGCCCCATGTCGAGGGGATGGTTCTTGATCACCAGGCGTGCCCCGCGTGGCGCATTCAGGGCGAAGCTCTTCATCACCCGCTGAATGACTTCCTGCATGTTGGCGAAGCGCGAGTGGTGGCGTATCTGGGTATCGGTATTCAGCTGCAGCGGCAGCATGTAGTAGGGCGCGCCACTGCCCATCAGCTGATCGATACGCTTGGCGTCACGCCGTTTGTACCAGCGCATCAAGGGCAGTCGTGTCGCATAGCCCGCGTATTCCTGCACGGCGTGAATGCTGTGCGGGCGGTAGCGCGGGAACAGCAGCGGATTGGCCGCGCCCGCCAGGTGGTAGGTGATGTCATGGCGCGCGCGCTCACTGAAAGGCGCCTTGAAACGCTGCGGCGTGGGGGCATCTTCGAGGTGTCTGCCTGCCTCACGGAACCAGTCAGGGTCGCGTGGCAGCAGGGAGTGGCCATTGACGCCTTCGCGCTCCAGCGTCACCCAATAGGGACGGAAGTAGCCCTCCTCGAATACGTGGGTACGGATGCCGAGATATTCCGCCTTGAGCACGGCATCACGATGTACCGGGCGTCGGTCGCCGAACAGCACCTGATCGGTGACGTGATGCTTGCGCCAGAGTTCGGCGATCCAGTCGCCGAGGTCCTCGAGCTTGCCGCGATAGGCATACGCCTTGTCGTGGCGCCAGTAGAAGCTGTCGCCGCTGTTGAAGTTGACCTTGATGACCTCATGGCCATCCTGCTTGAGCTTTTTCGCCAGATGCAGGAAGAAGGGCGAGCACACCCCCTGCAGCAACATGAAGACGCGCCGGCGGCCGCCTCCCGGTCGGATGTGAGCAGAGGGTGGCTGCCCCGGAGTGTGCAATTCAGCACCACGCGAGACGTCGGGCTGAACTGGCGGTCGTGTCAGGACGGCATCATCCGACATCTTGAGCTGGCGCAGTTTTTCGATCGCGCTAGCCACGGAAGTTGTCGGTGAGAGGCCTTGTTCCCCAAGGCTCTCTTGCGCGCGAGCGTCCACGGGCATGAGGGCGGAAGCTGAAGCGGTGAAAGGCAATGCCAGACGTCCATGTAACATGATTCAATGCTTCCCGATGAATAAGGCGCGATAGCCTCGATAAAGACGGGTTTTCCAAGGCAATGCTGGCTTCAAGGTACCTCTGCGAAGCTTGTCACGTTGTTGTTCCAGGATCGTGACGACTGTCTCGGCATTGCATAAGTGACCGTGCTCAGGGGTCACATACACGGGATACTCGATCAGAGCGCCAGCCACCAGGGCATCCACACTCAAGTGCCGAGTTCGTCTTGGACACTCGACAATGTCATGAGTCAGCCCCCAGCCAGCATAGAAGGGCAGGCCATGGGTCGTGACGGGCACACCTCGTATCAGGGCTTCAAAGCCCGCGAGCGAGCAGAGCGTGTGTACATGATCCACTTGCTCAAATAACCGACTGATATTGCCGGTGGTCAATTCGAGATCGTACGTCCCGCCTTCAGTCGCCACCTCGCCACTACGCCCCCCTGTGACAACGTCGGGATGCGGTTTATAGATCACGTAGCTTTCAGGGTGCAATGTCCGCGCCGCCTCAAGCAAAGCTTGATTGGTGCGTATCCCGGGGCACGCATGGCGTATCGAGGCATCTGACTCCACCTGGCCGACGACCAATATCACGTCACGGCCCTCGGCCATCGCGCGAAGGTCCGGCAATTCATCACCTTCCGAATTGTACTTGCTCAGTCCCAGCGTGATCAGGCGCTCGCGTAATTGGCGTGCGCGGCCTAACTCGGCATCGGTGAAATCATGATGCATCAACCACTGCTCCAGTGTGCTTGAGCGACTGGCGTCAAAATGCATGCCGAACGGGTCGAGGATCAACGAAAGTGGCCGCGTGAGATCCACCCCCAGGCCGACTGAGCGCAAGAAACCGTCCTCGATTCGCCACAGAGCGCCCCCTTGTGCAATGACGGAGGCTTCCAGCTCTGCTGTTGTTCGGCTCGCCCAGCTCAGCACGCGGGTAGGGTGTGGGGCCTGTTGTTCGCGCTGCGACATCGCTTGCGGATCATGCGCGATGGTGACACCAGCTGTCTTTTGCAGCTTTTGCAGTGCGATGGCATCGCTTTTGACGAAGTCGCAGTGCGCCAAGGGCCCCAGGAAGCCGGGCAGGAAATTACGCTTCCAGCGCGAGTACCCCGGCGCTATCCAGTGTCCTGCCAGCCTGGCAGCCATTCGCTTCTGGTCTGCAAGCAGCTGGATGATCTCTTCGAGCGTCGCGACCTGCTGGGTATAGGGATTGGCATAGCGGCTGTATTCGAGATAGGCCGCGGCAAACACCTGCTCAAGCGTGCGTGACTGCCCTCGGCGCGGACATTGCTGGCGATCATCCGTCAGGCCCCACCCGGCATAGAACGGCATGCCGTGACAGGTCACCGGCAGGCCTGCCATCAGGGCCTCGAACCCAAGCTGGCTGGTCACGACATGGACGCCATCGACCTGTTCGAACAGGCACCAGGGGTTGATGTCGTCGCTCAGCAGCGTGCAGCCAAGCTTGCGTGCCTCCTCCAGCAGATAGCCGCGCTTCTTGCCGGCGATCACATCCGGATGCACCTTGACCCACACCTCGGCTCCCTCGATGGCACAGGCCTCCCTCAGCATGGCAAGGAAAGTCTCCAAGCTGGCCATGCCGCCCATGACAGACGCATCCTCGGCGGTCTGATCCACGATGAGAAGTCGCTGCATGCCAGGCTTTCGGGCTGGAAGCTTGCGCTCTGGTGCATGGTTGTACTTGCTCAAGCGATGCATGCGCAGGCTTTCGAGAGCCGCGCGCGCGCGCGCCAGCAATGCCTCTGCCTGGCGCGTCGGCGCTTCATTTATCAGTTGCTCGAGATCGCTCGGTTGGCGCGCATCGTAATAGATGCCTTGGTGATCGACCACCATCGCCATGCCAGGGTAACCGGCGCTTGCCAGGGTCAGAGAACGCAGGAAACCATCCTCCAATGCAACGTAGGGCAATTCATGTTCAAGCGCATATTGGCGCGCGCGCTTCGCCGTCGGTTTATGTCCCCAACCGACGACACGCATGATGTTTGTCGAGGATGTCTGACCCACGAATTCTGGCGCAGTATTTATCCCTTTCGATGCCCCGAGTTCTGACAAAGTATCAGTCTCGCTCGCTGCTGGATGTTGTTCTTTTCCTAAATTTTTTTTGCTCAGTGTACCTGTCGGGGCGCGTCGCCTGGCAGCGAAAGATAAATTCTTGAAGGTGAGCGAGTTGTCATTGTTCTGACACGAAAGGGGTGTACGCCCTTTTGTAAGTGGCAGCAACTCGGGCATGAAGCAGGCAAGAAGTGGTTGGCGATAAATACCTGAAGAAAAACAGAGCGATGCCCCAGAGGTCGCGTCATTCGTGACATCTTCTGATCCGTGCCGAGCGTGAGAGGCGCAGGGCAGAGCACGCATGAGAAGCTCCCATCCTTGGTTCATTGCCGCCTTCAGCATGCAGGGTGTCCGTTTCAGATAAGAAAAGTGACTGCTTACTCGTGATGCTCAGCACGCCTGGTGAGACTGTCGTGTGAGACCGTTGACTCAGAGTCCGCAAATAGGGAAAGTACGCAAAGTGACGAACGAATTCAATCAAGTCTTTGCTCGCGATATTGGTAGCAGGCAAATGATTAACCTGTGCTTTATTTTGTTTGTCAGCTTTTTCACTGCATGCTTCAGCAGTAATAGCTTTGCTGCTAAAGTGCCACGCTCTGCGATGCATTTTCATTAATGCTTGAGCTTCATATGAACGTGAAGCGCAGGGCTTGACCAGAAGAAGCGGCAGGACGCCAAGGGAACGCTAGTAGATGGAAATCGCGCAGCACATGGATGCTTTTGTCACCCTGGTGGTGACGGTAGGAGTGTTGGCAGGGCTTGTCTGGAATCGTTGGCCGGCGGAGTGGCTGATGATGGCCGCTGCCGTGTCGTTGATACTGCTGGGTGTCATTTCTCCGGCGACCTTCCTTGCCGGGTTCGCCAATCCGGGCATCATGACCATCGGCGCGCTTTTCGTGGTCGCCGCCGGCGTTCAGGAAACCGGGGCGCTGCGCTGGATGCTCGAGCGTCTGCTCGGGCGCCCCAGCTCGCCTTCTTCAGCATTGGCACGCCTGATGCCGATCACCTCGCTGCTCAGCGCGTTCTTGAACAATACTCCCGTCGTCGCACTCTTCATTGGCCTGGTCCAGGGCTGGTGCGCTCGCATGAAAATCTCGCCTTCGCGTCTGCTGATGCCCATGAGCTATGCCGCCATTCTCGGCGGTACCTGCACTCTGATCGGCACCAGCACCAATCTGGTCGTTGACGGCCTGCTGCAGTCCCAGGCCAATCTGCCCGGGCTCGGCATCTTTGATATCTCTGCACTGGGCGTGCCTGTGCTGATCATCGGCACCCTGTGGATGGTACTGATCGGCTGGCGTTTCCTGCCCCAGCGCAAGGGGCTGGTCGAGCAGCTCGGCAATGGTCGCGAGTATTCCGTGGCCATGCGAGTGGCCGACAAGGGGCCGCTGCATGACAAGAGCATCGAGGAGGCGGGCCTGCGTAGTCTTCAATTCGGTTATCTGGCCGAGATAGAACGTTCCGGCAAGCTGCTGTCCATGGTCGGCCCAGACACCATTCTCCAGTCCGGTGATCGTCTCATCTTCGTCGGTGTCGCGGACACCGCGCATGAAGTACGTGTTTTCCGCGGGCTGGAGAGTGATGCCGCAGGCCTGGACCTGGATCACCACCAGCGTCGTATGGTCGAGGCCGTCATCGCTCCTAGCTCCCCCGTCGTCGGCATGAACGTGCGTGAAGCGCGCTTTCGTACTCGCTATCAATCCGTGATTCTCGCCGTGTCACGTGATGGTGAGCGCATCAACAGCAAGGTCGGTGACATCGTGCTGCGCCCCGGTGACACCCTGTTGCTGGAAGCCGCTGCCGATTTCACGCGCCTGCATCGCTATAACCGCGAATTCCTGCTGGTCAGTACGCTGGATGGCAATGGCATGCCCAACCTCACCAAGGCGCCCATCGCACTCGCCATCATGAGTCTGATGATCATCACGCACCTGGCGGGCATGGCCGAACTGGTCGAGGCGGCCGTGGCGGCCGCCATTCTGATGGTCTTCACCGGTTGCCTCCCGGCCTCGCAGGCGCGCGCCAGCATCGATGGCAGCGTGCTGGTCGTCATTGCCGCTGCCTTGGGGCTGGGCCAGGCGATGACCGACAGTGGTGCGGCCCAGATGGTGGCGGACCAGCTCATGCAGCTGGGCGGCGGCTCGCCGCTGATGATGCTGGCACTCGTCTATCTCACCACGACACTATTTACCGAGATCATCACCAACAACGCCGCCGCCGTGTTGATGTTTCCGATCGCCATGGCCGTCAGCGAGCAGTTGGGGGTCTCCTTGATGCCTTATGCGATTGCCATCATGTTCGCGGCCTCGGCCAGTTTTCTCACCCCGCTGGGCTATCAGACCAACCTGATGGTGATGGGCCCGGGGGGCTACAAGGTGTCCGATTACATGAAGGTCGGTTTGCCGATGAGCCTCATCGTCGGCGTCACCTCGGTCGCTCTGATTCCGCTGATCTGGCCATTCACGGGTTGATCTGACCATTCACGGGCTGAGCCATGCTCTGCGTCGTCTGGCAGCCGCTGGCGAGCGTTACCCTTTACAACGTCAGCCTGGCTGGCGAATTCACACTGACAGGAAGGCACATGACGGATACGACAGTGAGCATGACCGACAGCACGACACGCGCCATGTTGAATGCGCTGGAGGCCATTGCTCGCAAGGCGGGCGCTGCCATCATGGAGATCTACGAGAGCGGTGACTTCACGGTTGACATGAAGTCGGATGATTCCCCGCTGACCACGGCAGACCGCGCAGCGCACGCCGTCATCGTCGACGGTCTGAAGGCCATGGACGCCGAATTCGGCGCCACACCGATCCTGTCCGAGGAAGACGCGGACATCAGCTGGGACGTGCGCAGTGACTGGACGCGTTACTGGCTGGTCGACCCGCTGGACGGCACCAAGGAATTCATCAAGCGCAATGGCGAATTCACCGTCAACATCGCGCTGATCGAGCAGGGTGTGCCGACCATGGGCGTCGTCTACGCGCCGGCCATCGAGACGCTCTACGTCGGTGCCCAGCAGGGGGGAGGCCAGGCCGCCATCGCCGAGAAGCAGGTTGGCGAGGGTGAGCGTCAGGCCATCGCCGTCAGTGACGTGCCGACCAGCACCGACAGCTGGCGCATCGTCGGTAGCCGTTCTCACCAGACCGAAGAATTCAAGGCGTTCGTCGCCGACTTCGCTGCCTGCGATATCGTCGCCATGGGCAGTTCACTGAAGCTGTGCCTGGTGGCGGAAGGGGCGGCAGACCTCTACCCGCGCCTCGGCCCGACCTGTGAATGGGATACCGGTGCCGCGCATGCGGTGGTCGAAGCCGCGGGTGGTCAGGTGCTGAATGCCGAGACCCGTCAGGCGCTGCGTTACAACCATCATGACAGCGTGCTCAACCCCTATTTCATCGTCTGTGCCAAGCCGGCCGCTCCCTGGGCATGAACCAGGCGCAAGGCAGGGGGTAGGCAAGCGTCACGGGACTGACGCCAGACGATGTCAGTCTCGTGTCAAAGATACTATGTTCTCTTCGCAACGAGTGTCGTGTCTCAGCGCGTGCGGAGAGGATAAGGACAACTAGCAGAGTGATCTCAAGGAACCTGTAATGACTGCATCATCGACGGCCGACAAGCTCGGCATCACACCGGAACGCCAGACCCACCTCAAGCAGCTTGAGGCCGAATCCATTCACATCATCCGTGAAGTGGCAGCGGAATTTGCCAATCCGGTCATGCTGTATTCCATCGGCAAGGATTCCGCCGTCATGCTGCATCTGGCGCGCAAGGCCTTTGCGCCGGGCGTGCCGCCGTTCCCGTTGATGCACGTCAACACCACCTGGAAATTCCAGGAAATGATCAAGTTCCGCGACGAGATGGCCGCGGAAGTCGGCATGGAATTGATCGAGCACATCAACCAGGAAGGCGTCGCGGCGGGTATCAACCCGTTCGATCACGGCAGTGCCAAGTACACCGACATCATGAAGACCGCCGGTCTCAAGCAGGCACTCGACAAGCACGGCTTCGATGCCGCCTTCGGTGGCGCACGTCGTGACGAGGAAGCCTCTCGAGCCAAGGAGCGCGTCTACTCCTTCCGCGATCAGTACCACCGCTGGGACCCCAAGAACCAGCGTCCAGAGCTGTGGAACATCTACAACTCCAAGATCAACAAGGGCGAGTCCATCCGCGTCTTCCCGCTCTCCAACTGGACCGAGCTGGACATCTGGCAGTACATCTATCTCGAGTCCATCAAGATCGTGCCGCTGTACTACTCCGCCGTGCGTCCGGTGCTGAAGCGTGACGGCCTCGACATCATGGTCGATGACGACCGTCTGCCGCTGGCAGAAGGCGAAGTGCCGGAAATGAAATCCGTGCGTTTCCGTACCCTGGGCTGCTACCCGCTGACCGGCGCTGTGGAATCCACCGCCGCGACCCTGCCGGAAATCATCCAGGAAATGCTGCTGACACGTACCAGCGAGCGCTCCGGGCGTGCCATCGATCACGACCAGGCAGGCTCCATGGAGAAGAAGAAGCGCGAAGGTTATTTCTAGGATTCACCCCCAGAAATTGCTTCAACTGGCCTGTAAGGGCCATGACGCGCCTCAAGGCATGCAGGACTCTACAAATTGACAGGACGAGGGATGTCCCAAGCGCTGGAAGCGTCGCACGTCGCGCCTCATACGCCACAAGACGCTCGCGCCGGACAAGCCTCGTTCAGGGAGAATGACAGTGGCACACCAGTCAACGATGATCGCGGAAAACATCGAAGCCTATCTCAAGGAACACGAGCAGAAAGACCTGCTGCGTTTCATCACCTGCGGCAGCGTGGATGACGGCAAGTCGACCCTGATCGGTCGTCTGCTTCACGATTCCAAGATGATCTATGAAGATCAGCTGGCCGCCATCACCCGCGATTCCAAGAAGAGCGGTACCACCGGCAAGGTCGATCTGGCGCTGCTGGTCGATGGCCTGCAGTCCGAGCGTGAACAGGGCATCACCATCGATGTCGCCTACCGCTACTTCTCGACCGACAAGCGCAAGTTCATCATCGCCGATACCCCGGGGCACGAGCAGTACACCCGCAACATGGCGACCGGGGCGTCCACCGCAAGCCTGGCGATCATCCTGATCGATGCGCGCTATGGCGTGCAGACCCAGACCCGTCGTCACAGCTACATCTGTTCGCTGCTGGGCATTCAGCACCTGGTGGTCGCGGTCAACAAGATGGATATCGTCGACTACTCCCAGGAGCGCTTCGACGAGATCGTCGCGGACTACAAGGAGTTCGCCAAGGACCTGGAAGTCCCGGATATCCGCTTCGTGCCGCTGTCCGCGCTGGAAGGCGACAACGTCGTCTCCATCAGCGAGCACACCCCGTGGTACGACGATGCCGCCGCCTACGAGGCGCGTCCGCTGATGGACATACTCGAGACCGTCGATGTCACCGAGGACAGCAACCTGACCGACCTGCGCTTCCCGGTGCAGTACGTCAACCGCCCGAACCTCAACTTCCGTGGCTACTGCGGCACCCTGGCCGCCGGTACCGTCTCACCGGGTCAGCAGATCAAGGTTCTCCCGTCCGGCAGCACCTCCACCGTCGAGCGTATCGTCACCTTCGATGGCGATCTCGACATCGCCTGGCCGGGGCAGGCCGTCACGCTGACCCTGACCGATGAGATCGATATCTCGCGTGGCGACATGATCGTCGCCGAAGATTCCGATCTGGAACCGTGCACCGCCTTCACCGCTGACGTGGTGTGGATGCATGAGGACCCGTTGATCGTCGGCAAGGAATACGAGCTCAAGCTCGGCACGTCCAGTGTCATCGGTCGCGTCGGTCGCATCATCCACCAGACCGACGTCAACACCATGGCGCGTAACGAAGCGGAGAACATCCCGCTCAACGGCATCGCTCGCGTGCAGGTCGAACTGACCCAGCCGCTGGCCATGGACAGCTACCAGCGCTCGCCGCATACCGGCAGCTTCGTGTTCATTGATCGTCTGTCCAACATCACCATCGGTGCGGGCATGGTCAAGGAGACCCTGAGTGCCAGCAACATCGTGTGGCACGACATGGCAGTCACCAAGCAGCGCCGCGCCGATCGCAACAAGCAGAAGCCGTGCATCATCTGGTTCACCGGTCTGTCCGGTGCCGGCAAGTCCACCGCCGCCAATGCGCTGGAGCGTCAGCTGTTCGCCATGGGCTACAACACCTACCTGCTGGACGGCGACAACGTGCGTCACGGCCTGTGTGGGGATCTGGGCTTCAGCGAAGACGACCGCGCCGAGAACATCCGTCGTGTCGGCGAAGTCGCCAAGCTGATGGTCGATGCCGGCATGATCACCCTGGTCAGCTTCATCTCGCCGTTCCAGGCCGATCGCCAGACCGTGCGCGACATGGTCGGCACTGACGAGTTCATCGAAGTCTTCGTCAACACGCCGATCAGCGTCTGCGAAGAGCGCGATCCCAAGGGCCTGTACCGCAAGGCGCGTGCCGGAGAGATCAGCGATTTCACCGGCATCAGCTCGCCGTATGAAGCGCCGGAGAACCCGGAAATCGAGATCAACACGGGTGAACTGAGCCTCGAGCAGACCGCACTCAAGCTGGTCAATCAGCTCAAGCACTACAACGTCATCGGCTGATGCATTCACGCCGATCAGCCCTCGCCGCAAGGCGGGGGCGTTTGCCGTTTCAGGACTCACATATGACTTTATCCCGATTCAAACAGCGCTTGCCGCATGTCGTGCGTCTCGCGGCAGTAGCAGGCCTGGCACTGGCCATCACCGGTTGCGCGACCTCCTATCCGGAATCCACCGGTGCCGGCAGCACCAACCTGGCCAACCTGACCGGCGCTGCGTCGCTGCCGGCGGATGTCTCGTCATTTCTCGACAGCGCGGCCCCCGGCAGCGTGATTGCCGTGCCGACCAGCCCCTGGGGCAGCAATGTCGAAGTGGTCGCCCATGAGCGCTACTTCGCGGCCAGCGGACGTATCTGTCGTGAGCTGACGGTCTCCAATCAGCGTGATCTGTCCAGCAAGGAGCTGGCGTGCCGGACCAGCAATGACGGCAAGGCCGGTGAAGGCACCTGGGTGACCCAGCGGTTGGTGACCGGCCTGCTGGAAGAGGCCCGCTGAGGAGCTTTTCGATAACTTCTCAGCAACTTCTCGGCACCTTTCTCGCTGAAAGGCCCGCACCTGGCTTGGCGTGAAACGACGATTGCAGGAAGCAGGCTAGTGTGACCGGCACTGTCATTCCTGACCGACGCTGCACTATTTTTTGCACGATTTTCTTTGCACTACGAGGGGCCTAGCCCGATGACAATTTCCAGATTCTTGCTCCAGGCCGGGTGCCTGGTGGCGGTAGCGTGCCTGAACGCCAGCCCTGCCATGGCAGCCGGCCTGGACAGTGGTTCCATCCTGTCCAGCAATGACCAGGCCTCCAGCATCCCGCAAAAGACGGATAGTGTAGAAGACAAGGCGCGTGCCGATTGGCGCAGCGGAACCTACGGGCCGCTGACCTCCCGTGCGCAGACCGACCCTGATTCCCTGCCGCCGTTCGGCGAAAACCTCTTTACCGGTGGTTTCCGCGGCATGATGGCCGATGGCCTCAACAGCAGCTACACCATCAAGCCGGGTGACCAGATCACCCTGCGTGTCTGGGGTGGGGTCGAGATGGAGTCCGTGCTGCCTGTCGATGCGCAGGGCAACATCTTCCTGCCGGGCATCGGTCCGGTGAAGGTGCAGGGCACCACCAATGCCCAGCTGGATGGCAAGGTACGCAGCGCCATTCAAGAGGTGTATCCCGAGAACGTCAGCGTCTACACCAACCTGCAGGGCGTGCAGCCGGTGGGTGTCTTCGTCACCGGGTATGTCAAGAATCCGGGCCGCTACGCCGGTACCCCGAATGATTCCATGCTGTATTTCCTCGATCAGGCCGGCGGCATCGACCAGGCACTGGGCAGCTACCGCAAGATCAAGATCAAGCGCAATGGCCGCGTCATCAATACGGTCGATCTGTATGATTTCCTGATCAATGGTGAGATCGCTCGTCCGCAGTTCCGCGATGGCGATACCGTCGTCGTCGAGGAACGTGGCCCGGCGATCAGCGTGGTCGGGGATGTCGAGCGTGATTACCGCTATGAACTCACCGACTCGCGCCTGAGTGGCGAAGACGTCCTGAACCTGGCGCGCCTCAAGTCGGGTGTCTCTCACGTGCTGCTGCGGGGCTCTCGTCCGGACGGCCCCATCTCGCGCTATCTGCCGGTGACGGAATTCCGCGGCGCTGATGTGCGTGCAGGGGATGAAGTGCTGTTCAGTGCCGACCAGCGTGACGAGACCATCGTCGTGCAGCTGGAAGGCAGCTTCTATGGCCCGTCGCGTTATGCACTGCCGCGCGATGCCCACCTGGGGGAATTGCTCAATGCCGTCGGGGTGCCGAAAGGACTGACCGATTACCAGAGCGTTTCCATCCGTCGTGAAAGCGTCAAGGAACAGCAGGCGCAGGCACTGCAGGATAGCCTCAAGCGTCTTCAGGCCACCTATCTCGGCGCGTCTTCCTCGACCACTGAAGAATCCGAGCTTCGTGTACAGGAAGCCGAGATGATCGAGAAGTTCGTCGAGCAGGCGAAGAAGGAAGAGCCGACCGGGCGACTGGTCGTGGCACGTGAAGACGGCAACATCGCCGATGTACGCCTGCAGGATGGCGATGTCATCACCATTCCGGAAATCAGTGATTCCCTGCTGATCAGTGGCGAAGTCGTGGTGCCTCAGGCCATGGTCTACACCCAGGGCATGACGGTGATGGACTATATCAACAGCGCAGGTGGCTTCACTCAGCACGCGGATGAAGACCAGATCCTGGTGGTACGTCAGAATGGTGCCGTGCGTCGTGCCGAGGAAGTCGAGCTGCGCTCGGGTGATCAGATCCTGGTACTGCCAGAACCGCCGACCAAGAACCTGCAACTGGCCACCAGCATCACGCAGATTCTTTATCAGGTCGCGGTCGCCACCAAAGTCGCGATAGACCTCTGATCATGGCTAGTGACATGAACGATGACATGAACGGTGAGATGAACACGCCAACTGAACGCCCATCTGGCGACAAGAAGAGCGGGCCCAAGGCCCGCTCCGCCTGGGCTGTGACGCGTAGTGTCTGGTTCGCCATGTTCATGCGCGAAGCCATCGGGCGCACCATGACTGATCGCATGGGCTGGTTCTGGCTGATTGCCGAGCCTGCAGCTTTTCTGCTTGTCATGATTGGTATTCGGAGCTCCATCCGTGGAGATAGTTTGATTGTCAATGCGCCCTTCATTCCCTGGATGGTCGTAGGGTTGATGGGATTCTTCTTGGTGCGGGAAGGCATGATCCAGGGGCTGGGCGCCATCAATGCCAATAAGGCACTATTTGCCTATCGTCAGGTACAGCCAGTAGATGGTGTCCTGGTTCGCAATGTGTTGAATGGCCTGATTCGGACCTTTATATTTCTTCTGTTTGTTCTTGGTGGTCAGTTACTCGGTACAGACTTCCTGCCCGATAATGGCTTTCAAGCCATCTTTGGCTGGTTATCTCTCTGGTTGCTGGGCTTGGGCGTTGGGCTTGTGACATCAGTGCTCGGTACACTGGTACCCGAGATAGGAAAGATTATCAATATCTTGTCGTTGCCGTTGTTGATTCTTTCCGGAGTCATCATGCCATTGAATAATTTTCCGCATTCGATATTGGAATACCTGATGTGGAACCCTATCGTGCATGGTCTTGAATACATGCGGAATGGGTTCTTCTCTGGATATCAGGTCGTACATGGCACGGATATGGAATATTTTTGGGGCTGGGTACTTTCAGCCTTGGCGCTAGGGCTATTGATGCATGTTCGTTTCAAGGAGCGCCTTAAAAGCCAATGATTGAAATTCAGAATCTCTCCAAACGCTTCTATCAATCACACTATAGTCAGGCTGAAGACCAATGGGTATTGAAGGATATCAATCTGACCATCCCCACAGGTGTCAGTGTAGGTTTATTGGGGGGCAACGGCGCCGGTAAGTCGACGTTGTTGCGCTTGATTGCCGGCATGGATACCCCTCAAAAGGGGAGAGTCATACGCCATTCACGCGTTTCTTGGCCTATCGGGCTCGCTGCTGGGTTACAGAGCAGTATGACAGGCCGCCAGAACACTAAGTTCGTCGCTCGGATGCATGGCAATCAATATGATGTGAAAACAATTATTCAAAGAGTTCAGGAGTTTGCTGAAATAGGGTCCGCATTTGACGAGCCGATTCGTACCTACTCGTCCGGCATGCGCTCACGGCTTAACTTTGGTTTGTCTCTGGCATTTGACTTTGATGTCTATCTTTCTGACGAAGCCACTTCTGTAGGTGATAGGGCCTTCAAGATCAAGGCTTCAAGGGCCTTCAAGGACAAGGTGGGAAAGGCAAGCCTGATTATGGTCTCTCACTCTGAGGGTATACTTGAAGAGCTGTGTCAAGCAGGTATCTATCTAAAAAACGGCCAAGCTCATTGGTTTGATGATATCAACGAGGCTATCAGCACCTACCATATCGATAGCGATGCAAAGAAAAAACAGTACTAAGAAATACACAATATTGGCGGGTGGTATCAAGCCGGCCGTTTAAGTACCGTTAGCAGGCTCTAATAACCGATATTTGATGAGATTTTACATGACAGTATTTATAAAACGTTACCCACAATGGGCGATTGTGCTGTTGTCGATACTGCTCGTAGGCTTTTACTGGACGGTGTGGGCAGAAGACCGCTATGTATCGAAGGCGACAGTAGTATTGGAAAGCCCGCAGATCAATACGGCCAGTGATGTGAGCTTTGGCTCTCTGTTGACTGGAGGACAGACAGATAGTGATTTGCTTCTATTACGGGAATATCTCTTGAGCGTCGATATGCTCAAGAAGGCTCAGGAAGAACTGAATTTTCGAAAGCACTATAGTCAGCACGGCGATATTATTGCTCGTTTGCATGATGAAGCCGCTCCCATAGAGGAATTGCATAAATATTACCTCAAGCGGGTTTTGGTTGAGATGGATGAATATTCGGGCGTATTGAAAATTGAAGTTCAAGCTTGGACGCCAGAGTTTGCCCAGAAACTAGCTCAGTTTTTGCTCGATGAAGGCGAGCGTCACATGAATCAGATGGGGCAGCGCTTGGCAGAAGAGCAAGTCAAGTTTCTAGGTAAGCAGGTGAGCCTACTGGAAGAGAGCTTCGAAAAGGCCCGCCAGCGACTATTGGACTATCAGAATGAAAATGGCTTGGTCTCTCCTACTCAAACAGTTGAAAGCCTAAATACGGTGGTATCTTCACTGGAAGCCCAGCTGGCAACCTATAAGGCGCGCATGAGTGCCCTGGCTAGCTATCAGAGTAAGCGCTCCAGCGAGATGGTGCGTATTGATAGTGAAATAAAGGCCCTGGAAAAGCAGATAGATCTCGAGAAAGAGCGCCTCGCACGTCAATCCGGCAACGCACTCAATAGTGTTTCAAGTCAATATGAGACCTTGCAGCTCCGTGCAGATTTTGCCAAGCAGACTTATTCCAATGCATTAGCTGCGCTTGAAAATACGCGAATAGAAGCCGCACGCAAGCTCAAGCAAGTGAGTATTCTGCAAAGCCCTATCTTACCTGAGTACTCTGAAAAGCCGGAGCGTCTGTACAACCTGGCTCTCTTTTCTATCTTTATGCTGTTCGTTGGTTTTATATTCACTATGCTGCTGATGATAATTCGAGACCATCGTGATTGATACGAATGCTTTATTGAATAAAAAAGTCCGCAATAAGTTAAGTGCATGATATTAAATACTAGAGCAAAGATAGGGGCTTTAGTAGCGAGTATAGTTCTCTTCGAGGAGTGTAATGAAAATCGCGCAGGAGAGTGAAATGGAAGATTCGCTGGGCACTGCCGACACGGCCCTGTTTGATCAAGTGACGTTGCTTCAGAAGTTGTATATTGAAGAGGTTGAGAAACACTGCGAGGATAGCCAGAAAGGACAAAGGTCCAGAGATAGGATAGAGGCAGTGGCGGCGCTTTCATCCCCGGTGGGCGCGAGTGTCGAGAAAGTTATCGCGCGAGCCAATCGGCACAAGCACACTTTGGCACAAACTCGTGAGTTGCTCTTTGCTTATGAAGCAGAATTGGATGGATTTGGCCATGCCCTGGCATCGCTGGATGACATACTGCGCAATGAGAAGGTTACCTCCAAAAGATTGGAAGGTCGTATACGTTTGCTCAACAGCAAGATAGGAGCTCTGCAGAGCGAACAGGAATCAGAGCGTAAAGCTCATGTACTTGAATTGTTTGATGCGTACTCTAGCGCTAGTCAAGTCATGTCACGTAGAAAGGCTAGAAAGACGAAAAGTGCAGATTACAACGCTTTGCTAAAATCATCCCTGTTTGATGCAGACTGGTATCTTATTGAATATACTGATGTCGCTACTACAGGGCTGGACCCTATCAAGCACTATTTAAATGAAGGGGCTAGGGAGGGGAGAAATCCAAGCACACAATTTGACACTATCTGGTATCTCACCTCCAATCCTGACGTTGTCCAGGCTGGCATGAATCCTTTGTTGCACTACCTTCGTTATGGCAAGATAGAAGGTAGGCTGCCCTTGCCGAATAACTGGTGATATTTAAATATACTGTTTGGGTCTTGTGAGCAGAATAAAATTGTGGAGTTGTCATGCAAGAAATCGTTGAGAATGCTGCCCGTTATTTCAAGCAAGGCGATTTTCATAAAGCGAGAGAGTTGTATCAGAAAGTCGCTGCACGCTATGGGGTTTCAATTGTTGAAGTTAATTTGTCACTCTGTGATCAAGCGATAAACCCTTCACGTAAGATGACTTTCGCTGATAATGGAGAAGAGGAAATATTATATAGTAACAGTGGTATGATAAGCTTACCTGCTCAGAAAATCTCTAAACAGCTACAAGAAACTCAGTCATTACTCGAGAAATATTTTATTCTTTCTCAAAAATAATTGATAGACGAGCTCTTAGCTGCAAAAACTATCCACCCTTGGAGCCATGAAATGAAAGTTCTTACGGTATTTGGCACACGACCAGAGGCCATCAAGATGGCACCGCTCGCCTTGCAGCTGGCGGAAGATGAACGCTTTGAATCCAGAGTCTGTGTGACAGCACAACACCGTGAGATGCTGGACCAGGTGCTGAGCTTGTTTGAGCTGGAACCTGACTATGATCTGAATCTGATGAAATCAGGCCAAGATCTCAACGACATAACCTGCGGTATACTGCAAGGGTTAAAGGATATCTTGGCAGATTTCAAGCCTGATATAGTGTTAGTGCACGGAGACACTGCAACTACCTTCGCCACCAGCCTGGCAGCCTATTATCAGCAGATCCCGGTTGGCCATGTTGAGGCAGGGTTGCGGACAGGTAACTTGTATTCGCCTTGGCCGGAAGAGGCGAATCGCAAGTTGACAGGTGCGCTGGCAGCCAAACATTTCGCGCCAACGGAAACCTCACGTCAAAATCTACTAAAGGAAAATATTGACCCAGACAATATTCATGTCACCGGCAATACGGTCATTGATGCATTGTTTGAGGTGGTGAAAAAGCTTGAAGAAGGCCCGCTAGGGAATGAATTACGCGCGCACTTTGATTTTCTGAAAGATGACAAGCGGCTTGTACTGGTCACCGGCCATCGCCGTGAGAGCTTTGGTGAGGGTTTCGAGAATATCTGCCGCGCCTTGGTGGAAACAGCCAAGGAAAATCCGGATGTCCAGGTTGTTTACCCTGTTCACCTCAATCCCAATGTACGTGAGCCAGTCAATCGCTTGCTAGCGGGTATTGACAATATCACCCTGATTGAACCTCAGGATTATCTCCCTTTTGTCTACTTGATGAACCGTGCACATATTATCCTGACAGACTCAGGTGGCATTCAAGAAGAAGCTCCATCACTTGGCAAGCCTGTGCTGGTTATGCGTAATACGACGGAGCGCCCGGAGGCTGTTCAAGCGGGAACTGTCAAGCTGGTGGGAACGAGTGTGGATGTGATTACCTCGGAATTGAGCAAACTGCTTAATCAGCCTGATTTGTATCGTGCCATGAGTTATGCTCATAATCCCTATGGTGATGGCAAGGCCTGTCAGCGTATTCTGAATGCTTTGGTAGCGACGGAACTAACAAAAGCTTAGGTCAAGTCTATCCCTAATCCTATGAAATCTAATTTTAATTTATTTCCTTATAATATTTTCCAAGGGTAACGCTATGGAATTCAATACAATCTCGATGATTGGTCTCGGTTATATCGGCCTTCCTACCGCCGCAGTGTTTGCTTCGCGTCGCAAGAAGGTAATTGGGGTGGACATCGATCAGCGGGCCGTCGATACCATCAATCAGGGCAAGATACATATCATTGAGCCAGAACTGGATATGGTGGTGCACGCCGCAGTCAAGGAGGGCTATCTGCGTGCCACCACCCAGCCAGAGCCTGCTGACGCTTTCATGGTGGCAGTGCCCACTCCTTTCCACACTGACGAGAATGGTCAAAATCACAAGGCAGACCTTCGATATATCCGGTCTGCCTGTGAGGCAATCGCCAAGGTACTGGTCCCTGGCAACCTTGTGGTGCTGGAATCGACAAGCCCGGTAGGTACTACGGAACACATGGCCGCCTGGCTGGCTGAAGCACGTCCGGACCTCACCTTCCCCCAAACGCACGGAGAGGCATCAGATATCCGTATCGCGCATTGCCCTGAGCGTGTGCTACCGGGGCATGTCGTGCGTGAACTGGTAGAGAATGATCGCGTGATTGGTGGTATGACTCCCAAGTGTGCCGAAGTCGCCTGTGCGCTCTACAAGATTGTCGTGGAGGGTGAGTGTCTGCCGACGACTGCACGCACTGCCGAGATGGCAAAACTGACGGAAAACAGCTTCCGTGATGTAAATATCGCCTTCGCCAATGAGCTCTCATTAATTGCCCACGAGCTGGAAATCAATGTCTGGGATCTCATTTCGCTGGCCAACCGCCACCCGCGCGTCAACATTCTTTCCCCTGGGGCAGGTGTCGGTGGCCATTGCATTGCGGTGGACCCCTGGTTCATCGTGGCGGCCTGCCCTGAGCAGGCACGCCTGATTCGCACTGCGCGCGAGGTGAATGACCACAAGCCAGAGTGGGTGCTTGACCGAGTTAGCCAGGCATTGGAAGAGTTGCATCGTGCCCAGCCGGGGGCGACGCGTCGTGACCTCACGGTGGCCTGCCTGGGCGTTGCCTTCAAGCCAGATATTGATGACCTGCGTGAAAGTCCGGCCTTGGGCATCGCTCAGAAAGTCGCTGAGCTCGGCTGCCTGGTCCAGGTGGTTGAGCCAAATATTGACTCTCTGCCCAAGGGGCTTCACTTCGCAAATGTTTCATTGGTCAGCCTTGATGAAGCTCTTGTACAAGCCGATGTCATCTGTGTACTGGTCAAACACAAGCCGTTTATCCAGAAGGTGGAATCGGTGAAGGCAAAAGCCGTAGTGATTGATGCCGTTGGCTTGTTAGGTTGATTCCACTATTTATGCAGAAAGTAAAGAAGGGCTCAATGGACGATCTCCTGAAGCTTGCGACGCACCTGGCCGAACATGACGACACTCCTTTGGCATTCCCGATACCGGGTCGTGTGGCCTATGTCGTCAGTCATGGACAGAGTTATGCCAGTAATGGCTACGCCATTCGGACACAGGGCATTGCGCAGGCCCTAAATGCACAAGGGTGTGAAGTCCTTTGTCTTGTTCGCCCTGGCCGCCCCTGGGAGCTGAATGGCCAAGCGGATATTACGCCGGAAGTCACTATTGAGGGCGTACGTTATATCCATAGCCAATGGCCTGCGGGTATAGTGCCGAAGGACGAGCGTGCTCACCTTGAGGCCAGTGTCGAGCGGTTTATAGAATTATTCCGCGTTTATCGGCCCCAGTCGGTGCTGGCGGGTAGCAACTGGGTTGTCGGCCTTCCGGCCTGGATCGCCGCCAAGCGTCTGGGACTGCCGTTCTATAACGAAGTACGCGGCTTCTGGGAACTCTCACGCGAAGCTCGCGAGCCAAGCTACACCAACAGCCCGGCGTACACGGCCGAATATCAGCGCGACTGCTTTGTCGCCCGCCAGGCGCACAAGGTATTTACCCTGAACGAGCCAATGAAGCACGAGCTCAGTAAACGTGATGTGGCACCGGCCAGAGTCCACATCATACCTAATGGTGTCAGTGAGCTGCCCCTGGTCATGTCGGCAGATCCATCACTTAAACAGCAGCTGGGTATTCAAGAGGACGACAAGGTAGTGGGCTATGTGGGTAGCTTCAGCGCCTATGAAGGCCTAGATGTGCTGCTCGATGCCTGCGCTGAACTAGTGCAAAAAGGCGAAAAACTCAAGCTGTTGCTGGTGGGCGATGACCAGCCTGTCACCCAAGCCAGCCAGCATCTGGCGAACTTGGTCGATGAACCTTGGCTGATTCAGATTGGCCGCGTGCTCCACGAGCAAGTGGCCAACTACTACCCACTGCTACATGCGGTGGTGATCCCGCGTAAAAATCTTCCTGTGTGTGAACTGGTACCGCCGATGAAGGCCGCCGAGGCACTGGCTTATGGCAAGCGGCTGGTCGTCTCTGACGTGGCACCACTGGTAGAGTATGCCGACAAATTTGATGGCGTGGTGAGCTTTGCGGCTGGCAATGCCACAAGCCTTGCAACAGCCCTTCAGGTGTCACTGAAGCTGCCGGCGCCGAAGCCGAGTACCGAGCTGCTGTTCTCCGCGCATACCGGGCCGATGGTACAGGCGTTGAAGGGGGAGGTAGAGAAGCAGGGCGGTAAGAGTGAGCCCGTTGCCAAGCCGGCGCCGAAAGAACCAACCAAGCCGGTAGACGCGAAACCGACTAGCCCAGCTGTCCAGTTGCCTTTTTCAGACAACCTCAATGTAGACTTCTGCTTGATGTCAGAGGAGGTGAAGAAAAAGAAAACGCCATGGACACATGTCAATGTTGATGGGGTGAAGAAAATATCAATCCGTGCAGAATCAAAACCTAAAATAGCGGACAAAAAAGTAATATTGAGGGTTCGATGCTTTAATCGTGAGGGTCAAGAGGTAGATCCCGTAAAAGGAGCCGCCTACTTCTCTGAAGCTTATAAGTGGTTCAGGTATGTAACGGTTTTTGAGCAAGGGGAAGATAGCTCACAGAATTCAGTTGATATACCTGTTTCTGATGCTATTGCTAGCGTTGGGCTGTCTTTTGTCAACTTGGGTGATGTAAAAACGGATAGTTTTAAAGCTTCACTGGAAAAAGATGTAAAAGTCATTTCAGATGAAGTGGATGCAAAAAAGCGTCATGAAGATATTTTTGGTTATCTGCATTCTGCTCCTGCAAAAAAGGCGCTGCAAGCTAAGGCGGTCATTTATGGGGATGTAAGCCCAAACGTGCTTGATGGTTCTTCAATTTGGCTGACTTCGGTCACCAATATCGTTTCTTCGACAAGGCCGACAGTTCTTCTTCTAAAAGACAATGTAAAGGTCCCGAAAGTTGTTTCAAATATTGAGCGCCACGATGATTTAACTGTAATTGAACCTAGGGATATCGGATTTAATGCCCCCCTTGATCAGCAAGCCGCAGCAGAGGCCCTTTCATTAATACATGCACACTGTTCTCAGGTTACGGCTCTGATAACCAGAGGAGTTGATCTCGGCTATGAGATTCAAAAAAGAAAAGAGTTTACGGGGATTTTTTACCCATATTTAACTGACTTCTATGAAGTAACAGAGCAGGGCTTTTCTTTGGTCGAAGCTAAAGTAGAAAAGCTCAAAGAAATCGTTCTTAATGCAAGATCAGTTCTTTTTCAAACTGATGAAATACAAAAAAAAATAGAAGACATTGTTGGATATGAAGTGGATGGGGCTAAACTCCCCCCATCTATACCAGATAATCTAGTTAAGATTTCCGAAAGCGACGAGGAAAATAAGGCTGGTGTCATCCATATTGGCTATGCTGGGAAAGTACAGCCAAGGTGGGGTGTGGAAGAGTTAATCGAGGAAGTAGAAAGGCAGGTTGCTCTCGGGCGTAACATCAAACTGCATATCGCAACTGGAAAGATCCACGGGAGAGGCAAAGAAGGCACCGCATTCGTCCAAAGAATAAGACGTTTGCTGGAAAAGGAATTTGTTCAGCTGCATGACAGCCTATCAAGAGAAGCCGCAATATCCTTGATGGCCAAAATGGATCTTGTTTGGTGCTATCGAGACCCTCAGCTTGAGAACTCTACGCTTGAGCTTTCCACAAAACTGGTTGAAACAGCCGCACTTGGTAAGCCTTGTGTGGTTTATGGTTCTGATATCAACAAGCAGTTTTTGGGGGAAGATTATCCCTTTGTTGTTTATGAACCTTCAGAAATCTCCCACCTGATTGAGAATTTTGAATTCTTGGCAGAAAAATCTAAGGATATCCTTCAAGGGTTGGCTAGCAAGGTGGGAAAAGAGTTTACTTTCTCTTCCCTGAGAAAAAGTATCAGTACCAAACTAGATGAGGATAATGAAAGTTCTCTTGCAGGGAAGAAGATCGTTATCTCAGGGCATGATCGCAAATTTATATATTCGTACATCACGCACCTTCGCAGGCATGGGGCTGAAGTTGCCATTGATCCTTGGGAATGGGGAGCGCATGTAAGCTTAAGGCTTAGTGAGCACTATTCTAGCTGGGGAGACTATATTTTCTGTGAGTGGGGCTTGGCGAATGCTGTTTGGCTGAAGTGGACCCCAGAATTCGGACCAGGCGCTAAGCTCTGATCATACCGACCAGG
>NZ_JARWKS010000018.1:0-84454 GCF_029846405.1 Cobetia sp. 29-18-1 | reverse complement strand
GGCGTAGGTTAATAGCCTACCCAGGGTTCGAATCCCTGTCCCTCCACCACCTTGATTCCGAAAGCCCCGTCTACTTCAGGTAGGCGGGGCTTTTTCGTGGCCTGACACATGACCTGATTCATGGTCCGGTGCCAGCAGGCGGCTCCGGCGGCCTCACCCCGGCGCCATCCTGCTGCAAGTGATTGTCCGTGATGGCTTTTCCGAAGATTTTTCTTCGCCTACCCCTTGCTATTCTCATCAGGTTCGGTAGTATTTCGCTCCGTGAGTCGGAGGGATGGCAGAGCGGTTGAATGCACCGGTCTTGAAAACCGGCGTAGGTTAATAGCCTACCCAGGGTTCGAATCCCTGTCCCTCCACCACCTTGAATTCCGAAAGCCCCGTCTACTTCAGGTAGGCGGGGCTTTTTCATTGTTGCCGCGCAGCGCCCATCGCCGCCACTTCGCTACCCTGCCTGAGCAGCGATGGCCAATGATGCGCCGGGCCGTCAGCGGGCTTTCGGCTACAGTGAGCATCACTGCGCCAGACATTCCTTGCCGCAGAATGTGCGCTTGCCCCTCCCCCTCTAGACAAGTCGAGACACCATGCCATTTTCTGCCCTTGGTTTGAGCGATTCCATCGTCAAGGCCGTCACCGAGCAAGGCTACCAGACCCCGACTCCCATCCAGGAGAAGGCGATCCCCGTCGTGCTGGCCGGTGACAACCTGATCGCCGCCGCCCAGACGGGTACCGGCAAGACGGCAAGCTTCGTGCTGCCCATCCTGCAGACCCTGCAGCAGGCGCCCAAGGTGCGTGCCAAGCGCGTACATGCCGTCATCCTGACGCCGACGCGGGAGCTGGCGATTCAGGTCGAAGACAACATCCAGCACTACTCCAGGTATCTGGAAGTCAGCTCCATGGCGATGTATGGCGGCGTGGAGATCGAACCCCAGCAACAGCGTCTGATCGAGGGCGTGGACATCCTGGTGGCGACGCCTGGCCGCCTGCTGGACATGCTGACCCGCCGCGCGATCCACCTCGACGAGACACGCACCCTCGTCATCGACGAAGCGGACCGCATGCTCGACATGGGCTTCATCGCCGACATCAACAAGATCGTCGAGAAGCTGCCCAGAGAGCGCCAGAACCTGCTGTTCTCGGCCACGCTCTCGGCCCAGGTGCGCGTGCTCGCCAAGACCGCAGTGACGGACGCCGTCGAGATCATGGTCGCACCGGAGAACGTCACCGCGCCGGATATCAGCCAGTATCTGATCACGGTCGACAAGGAGTTCAAGTCCGCCCTTCTGAGCCACCTGATTCACGAGAAGCAGTGGCAGCAGGCGCTGATCTTCATCGAGACCAAGCGCGGCGCCGCCAAGCTGGTGAGTCAGCTGGAGAAGCGTGACATCGCTGCCGAGTCCTTCCACAGCGGTCGCAGCCAGGCAATGCGCGAGCAGCTGCTGGCCGACTTCAAGGCCGGCACCATCAAGTATCTCGTGGCCACCGGCGTTGCCGCGCGGGGCATCGACATCGATGACCTGCAACGCGTGGTCAACTACGACCTGCCGGACGCCGCCGAGGATTATGTCCACCGCATCGGGCGTACCGGCCGTGCCGGGGCCAGCGGTGAAGCCATCTCGCTGGTC
The DNA here is from genome assembly GCF_029846405.1 of Cobetia sp. 29-18-1. Classification (NCBI taxonomy): domain Bacteria; kingdom Pseudomonadati; phylum Pseudomonadota; class Gammaproteobacteria; order Oceanospirillales; family Halomonadaceae; genus Cobetia; species Cobetia sp. 29-18-1. The sequence continues at coordinate 82,832 of NZ_JARWKS010000018.1, read as the reverse complement.
TCGCGTGATGACTTCCGCAACCTGTGCGCCATCGAGCAGCACCTGGGCTATTTCGTGACGCGCGAAGTCGTGGAAGGCTTTGCGCCCAAGCTCGCGGTGCCGGCCTCGAACAGCGACTACGCCCCCAAGTCCGCAAACAAGGGCCGTCGTCGCCAGCCCAACCGCCGCTGACACCTCTCAGGGCAAGCCTGATGCCGCCCTGACACACGCACGCCCCCGGAGACATGAATGTCATTCTCCGGGGGCGTGCTGGGTTGTATACCAAGCCTTGTTCGCAAATCTCCATGCACGAAGCTCTGCTCACAGAGCTTTGTGCTCAATTGATGGCGGCGATGCCCGGCCCACCCACGGGGCCCAGCTGGGTGTCACTGACGAAGCCATTGCCGCCGTCCTGCTTGGCGCGGAACAGATTGACGTCGGCCTTGGCGATCAGGCCTTCCAGGTCCTTGTCGCCGGACTGACGCTGGGCGACACCGATCGACAGATTGACATCCAGACTGTTGAGGCCGTCATTGATGACGAACGGCAACGCCGAGGCGCCCTTGCACAGGCGCTCTGCCACCTGATCGACGCGCTCGCCATGCAGCCCCGGGCACAACAGCACGAACTCCTCGCCGCCATAGCGCCCGACCAGGTCCTCCCCGCGCAGGATGCTGCGCATGCGCCGCACCAGCTCCTTGAGCACCTGATCACCGGCCTGGCGACCCCAGGTCTCGTTGATCAGCGCCAGATGGTCGACATCCACCATCATCACGCTCAGCGCCCCGTTGTTGATCAACATGCCGCGCCCGCTGTCGACCAGCTCGGCGCGACTCAGGGCGCCGGTCAGCGCATCGAAGCGCCCTCCCGTCTCGAAACGCTGCTGCAGGCGCTCCACCGACCAGCCCATCTGCACCAGCACCAGCGTGAAGAAGATGGTCAAGACGCCCAGATTGATGATGCGAAATGCCAGCATCCAGCCGGCGGGCAGCGGATTGGTCGGCCCTTCCAGCATCAGGATGATGTAGGCCAGCAGCGGCATGCTCAGGCAGGCGGCACACAGCAGAACGCGCCGCATGAACGACATGCGGATCGAGTAGATGCACAGCAAGGCGCCGAAGTAGAAGTAGTCGAACCCGGCCTCAGAGCCGAAATAGCGCAGCGAGAAGCTGATCTGCGCGCAGGTGCCCAACGCCATCAGCGTGGCCGCCAGGGCTTCACGGCGAGCACGGTGCAGCTGCAGACAGACCAGATCGACGATCAGCATCGCCAGATTCAGCGCCAGAATGCCCATCTCGCCCAGCCACAACAGCAGGATGGCGTAGAGCAGATGGCAGCTGACCGCCAGCACATAGACCACGTTGAAGGTGGCATGAAAGGTCTTCTCATCCGCCGTGAGTCCGGGCGGGAATTGCTCGAATCGTCGCAGAAAGCCCGCGAGATGAGGATGTGGGCTGGCCATGTAGTCACCTCCTTGTCGCTGGCCACAATCGGTGGCCAGGCGCTGTCACGGACAAATTGGCCTGACATCAACAGAATACGATATTGATGAGTCCAAACACGACGCCCCCATTACACGCAGTGCAATGGGGGCGTCGTAGTGTGTGAAGCGCAGGCGCAGGCGCAGGTCCAGACTCAGGCCCTGACACAGATTCAGGCTCAGACACGGACTCAGACTCAGTGCAGTCGCAGGCCGACCTTGGTGATGCGATTGCCTTCCACCTCGTTCACCACCCAGTGGATACCATGCCAGTCGACATCGTCGCCGACCACCGGCACCCCGCCGACTCGCCGGGTGATGAATTCGGCGATGGTCAGGTGGTGCTCGCCCTGGGAGAGCGTCAAGCCGTAGACATCGGCGATATCCTGCATGTTGGCATCGCCTTCCAGCGTGAAGGTCCCGAAGAAGGCACGTTGCTCGTGCTGCAGACTCTCGCCATTGAACATGCGGTTGAGGCTCGGCACATCACAGGAGCGCCCCACCACGCACAGCACATCCTGCTGATGCAGGCAGGTGCTGCCCTTGGGGTGGATCAGCACCTTGTTGCGGAACAGCGCCCCGACCTTGGCCCCCGAGGGGAAGCGCAGCATGCGCAGCGCCACGCCCTCCAGCGCCGTGTTGTCGACGCGATAGACCAGCATCTCGTAGTCATTGACCGGCATGATGCCGAGCAGGTTGCGGCGACTGGGCTGTGCGCCCGGCGGCACCACCACCCTCAGCTTGCGCGCCATCGGCGCCAGCGACGAGCCCTGCACCAGCAGCGAGATGATGACCACGAAGAAGGCGACATTGAAGTAGAGACCGGCATTCTCGACCCCGGTGATCACCGGGAAGATCGCCAGCACGATCGGCACCGCCCCTCGCAGCCCGACCCAGCTGATGAACCACAGCTCGCGCCAGCGGAAGCGGAAGAACGGCTTGAGACACAGGATGACCGCCAGCGGGCGCACCACCAGAATCAGCGCCACGCTGAGGATGGCGGCCGGCAGCGCGAACTGCAGCATGGTCGAGGGCGAGACCAGCAGGCCCAGCATCAGGAACAGCACGATCTGCGAGAGATGCGCCAGGCCATCATGCACCGGCAGGATGTGCTCCAGATGCCGCCCGGGGTGATTGCCGATCATCAGGCCGCACAGATAGATGGCGAGGAAACCGCTGCCGCCCATCTCGTTGGTGGTGGCGAACAGGCTCAAGCCCAGCGCCAGCGCCAGCAGCGAATAGAGGCCGGGCGCGAGGTCCAGATAGCGCATCAGACGGGCGATCAGCCAGCCGCCGGCGATCCCCATGGCGGCGCCGACACCGAACTGCAGCAGGAAACTCATGATGCCCGACGCGACGCCGGATAGCTGACCGGTCAGGATCTCGGCCAGCGTGATGGTCAGGAAGATCGCCATCGGGTCGTTGGTGCCGGACTCGATTTCCAGCGTCGCACCGACACGCTCATTGAGGTGAACGCCCTGGCCGCCCAGCAGCGAGAAGACCGCCGCGGCATCGGTGGAGCCGACGATGGCCCCGACCAGCAGGCCTTCGATCAGGGTGAGATCAAACAGCCACATGGCCAGAAGGCCCACCAGGCCGCTGGTCATGAAGACCCCGACGGTGGCCAGCACCAGCGCCGGTTTCAGGCCGGCACGAAACGTGGACAGCCGCGTGCGCAGGCCGCCATCGAGCAGGATGAGCGCCAGCGCCAGGTTGCCGATCATGTAAGCGGATGAGGCGTCATCGAACTGGATGCCCAGCACGCCATCTTCACCCGCCAGCATGCCAAGGCCGAGGAACAGCAGTAGCAGCGGCATGCCAAGACGCGCCGAGACGCGGCTGGCCAACACGCTCAAGGCGATCAGCGTGCCTGCCAGCAAGAAATAATAATTCAGGTTCTCTACCACGAGTGCTCCCCCGCCAAGCCCTACATCAGATCTCGAGTGACGTCCACGACGACTCACCCACAGTATTCCATGTCAGCGATGGGGCTGCAGAGAAATTTCACACCTTTCATGTACTTGCAGCGTGAAGCACGCGGATTTCACGCCAGGCTGCGCGGCGAGACCCAGGCCGGGGCTGCCGCAAGCTCAGCATAGGACCGCGGGCCGAAGGCCTCCATCGCCCACAACAGCGCACGACACAGCTCACGCTGGCCATCGAGATCGATCATGCGCCCATGGCGCGAATAGCCCTTCATGAAGGCCTGACGCTGCTCCGGCGTTTCCAGCAGCAACTCCACCAGCGCCCAGTCGAACTCGATCGGTGCCCACACCAGCGCCTCCCAATCGCTCCATACCCAGCCGGTGGCGGCGCACAGATATTGATCGGCGCGCATGTCCGGCAGACACCACACCGCGCGGGTCGGCGCCGGGTAGGTGCGCTTGAGCAGCGTGCCAAGCTCCGCGCGACGCGGGTGATGGGCGAGATAGCGCGTGACGCGGGTATTCCAGTGCAACAGCGGCATCGGCTGCGCCAGCGGTTGGCCGAAGCCCGACACCGTATCCTGATGCAGGCGACCGAGCTGGTCGCCCAGCAGCTCACAGAAGGTGATGCTGAGATCACTCGGCTGCCCGCTGGACCACGGCAGGTGCCAGATGGGCGCGCCATCGAGACGCCCCAGAAAGGTCAGGGGCAGTGGCGGAATCGGCAAACGCGCGGGCAAGGCGCCCGCCAGTCGCGTCAGGCCCTCCGGCGTCGCCCAGCGATCGGCGCCGAAGACCCCGCGCATTGCGCGCCAGAAGGGGTCATGGTCTGGGCCGGTGCGCGCCAGCTTGATGAGGCCGGGCGTGCCGCCACGCTGGCGCCATAGCCAGTTGGCGCTATCCGGCCAGGCGAGCGCCAGCGGTTCGAGCGGTTGACCCAGATAGGTCGAGAGCCGGCGGGTCAGTGACTCCTCGGGCCAGCCCCTGGGCACGGGACGCGGCTCGCCCACGGCCTCAGCCGTGCTCGGCCGCCGCGGGGGAACGGGATAACTGGAACAGGTCGAGAGATCCGGTGTGTCGGGCATGATGATCTCCTTGGGCTACACGTCTTGTTACAGTAATGCTCAGCATACCCAAGGCGTGGCACATCGGCATAGTCCGTTTCGCACGCCACCTCTGCCCTGCCCACCTGACCCGCCCCCCTGACCCGCGCCGGACAAGACACCGGCAAGACAGTGACGTTACACTGTCGGCCTGGATGGGGGTGCCCGAGGATGGGCTGAGAGCCGCAGCGATACGTCGCGCGACAACCCCTGGAACCTGATCCGGTTGATACCGGCGGAGGGAATCCCCGACGCGTGCCCTGCATGGCGCGTCACCTGTTTCCTCCTGCCGGCATGCCGCCTGACCACGGAATTGCCTGTGTCGCTGGGACTCACCCTCAACAACGCACGAATCGATTACGCCGGCCACACGCTGTTCCGCGATATTTCCGCGCGTCTGGAGGCCGGTAGCTGGACGGCACTGCTGGGGCGCTCCGGCTGCGGCAAGAGTTCGCTGCTGCGCCTGCTGGCCGGCCTGGAGATGTCAGACCTCCACCAGCTCGACCTCGCCACCGATGACGGTCAGCCGCTGACCGACCGCGTGGCCTGGATGGCGCAGCAGGACCTGCTGCTGCCGTGGCGGCGCGTCATCGACAACCTGTGGCTGGGCGATGACCTGCGCCGGCGGCCGCGCAATCGCAAGCTTGCCCATGAGCTTCTGGCCGCGGTCGGGCTTGAGGGCCGTGAGCAGGCCTGGCCGGATGCCCTCTCCGGCGGTCAGCGCCAGCGCGTCGCCCTCGCCCGCACGCTCTACCAGCAGGCGCCGGTCGTGATGATGGACGAGCCGTTCTCGGCGGTGGATGCCATCACCCGTCTGGAGCTGCATGATCTGGCCAGCCGCCTGCTCAAGGGCCGCACCGTCCTGATGGTGACCCATGACCCGCTGGAGGCATTGCGCCTCGCCGATCAACTGCTGGTGCTGCGCCCCTCGAGCCTCCCGGGCCACGGCGCCGAGCTGGAACGCCTGCCGGGGCTTGGCGCCGCACGCCCGGTGCCGCTGGATGACCCGGCCCTGCCACCGGCGCAGGCGCAACTGATCGCCCGCCTGCGCGATAGCGAGGAGGCCGCATGAAACGTCTGCACGCCATGCGTCACCTCGTCATCAGTGCGCTGCTCCTGCTGGGGCTTTGGCAGCTGATCATTGTCGTCACCGCCGTACCGCCCTACATTCTGCCCACGCCGCAGGCCGTGCTCGAGGTGCTGATCCAGAAGGCGCCGCTGCTGGCCCATCACGCTGGCGTCACCATCAGCGAGATACTGGCCGGGCTGGTGCTGGGCATTCTACTCGGCCTTGCCACCGCGCTGGCGCTGGCCTTCATTCCCCGCCTGCGCCGCACGCTGCTGCCGATGCTGCTGATCAGTCAGGTGATACCGCTGTTCGCGATCGCGCCGCTGCTGGTGCTGTGGCTCGGCTATGACATGCTGTCCAAGGTGGTGATGGCGACACTGATCATCTATTTCCCGGTCGCCTCCACCGGCTACGACGGCCTGCGCCAGACCCGACAGGGCTGGCTGGATCTTGCCCATACCCTGGGTGCCAGCCCATGGCGCCGGCTGATCCACATCCAGTTGCCCGCCGCGCTGCCGGCACTGGCCTCCGGCATACGCATGGCCGCGACCGCCGCCCCCATCGGCGCCGTCATCGGGGAATGGGCCGGTGCCAGTCAGGGGCTGGGCTATCTGATGCTTAACGCCAACGCGCGCATGGAGATCGACCTGATGTTCGCCGCCCTGCTGGTACTGGTCGCCTTCTCCCTGCTGCTCTATTTCTCGCTGGATGCGCTGCTGCGCGCCCTGATGCCCTGGCACCGCGACCGGCTGACACGCCTGAGCTGAGGCGTTCAGGGCTCCGGACAGACACTGCATGACCGCATGACCGCAAGATCGCAAGATCGCGTTATCGAAAGACGCAACGACGCTCGACACAAATTGCATGAGCCTGACGACTGCCGCCCACGAACGGCAGCACCACTACCCTGTGATCACAAGGAACTCCGCCATGTCTCTTTCGTCATCGGCGCCACGGCGCAAAGCGCAGCCGACACGTTCACCGCGTGCCTCACTGCTGTCCACCGCCTTCGCCACCCTGCTGACCACGCTGTGCCTGAGCAGCCTGCCAGCCACCGCCATGTCGGCCCACGCCGCCGACGCAGAACCCGCCACCAGCACCCAGTCAGCGCCGGAAATCGTCGCTCAGCAGGCCGAGGTCGGGGTGAACGGCGACTCACCCGCCTCGGCGCCGGTGGCAAGCCAGGAAGCCGTGGAAGCGACCGCCGGCGCCGCCAAGCAGGCCAAGAACGGTGCTGAACCGGCCGCGGAAGCCCCGCCAGCCGCCAGCGACGAACAGAGCGCTGATGCTGACTCGAAGGACGTCGCCGAGGACAACCCCAAGGACGCTGCCACCGCCGAGCAGCCGCTGACGCAGTTCAAGGTCATGCTCGACTGGTACACCAACCCCGGCCACGCCCCGCTGGTGCTGGCGCAGGAGCTGGGTCTGTTCAAGAAGCACGGCCTTGATGTCGAGCTGATCGCCCCCGCCGACCCGAGCGTGCCGCCCAAGCTGGCCGCCGCCGAGCGCGTCGACATCGCCATCAGCTATCAGCCGCAGCTGCACCTGCAGATCGATCAGGGCCTGCCGCTGGTGCGTATCGGCACCCTGGTCGCCACGCCGCTGAATGTGGTGGTGGTGCGCGCCGACAGTGACATCCAGTCGATCGCCGACCTCAAGGGCAAGCGGGTCGGCTACTCGGTGGGCGGTGTCGAGGAAGTGCTGCTCTCCACCATGCTGCAGCATAGCGGCCTGACGCTGGATGACATCACGCTGACCAACGTCAACTTCTCGCTGACGCCGTCACTGCTGACGCGCAAGGTCGATGCCGTCACCGGCGCCTTCCGCAACTTCGAGCTGGCCCAGATGGCCCAGGAAGGCGTCAAGGGCCGCGCCTTCTACATCGAGGAAGAAGGCGTGCCGACCTATGACGAGCTGATCTTCGTCGCCAACAGCGACAGCTACGAGCGCAAGCAGGCACAGTACGCCGGCTTCCTCGCCGCCGTCGGCGAGGCCACCGCCTGGATCATCAATCACCCGGACCAGGGCTGGGAGATGTTCCGCGACTCCGACCCGGCACTGGATACCGAGCTCAACAAGGAAGCCTGGTACGCCACCCTGCCGCGCTTCGCGCTGCGTCCTGCCGCGCTGGATGCCGGCCGCTATCGTGACTTCGAGGACTTCCTGTTCGAGCGCGGCATGATCAAGAAGCGCCAGTCACTGAGCCACCTGGCCGTCGACGTCAACGCGCCCTGAGACGTTGAGCGCCCAGAGCTCTTGAAACGCTGAGCGCTTGCGCGCCCCATGCAAAACGCCCTGCCGGAGATTCCGACAGGGCGTTTTGGGTTCAGGACCGGCTCACTCTCGCCGTCTTGTGCCTATTCGACAAGCGTTAGCGGCGTGCCAGGCGACGCGACAGCCACAGGATCTGCAGCGGCTGGATCACCAGCGCGATCATCAGCACCGCGACCAGCAGCGGCATGCCTTCCAGCGCGCCGCTCGACGTGCTGACCAGCAGTCCGGCGCCCACATAGCTGCCGGCGGCGGAGCTCAGATGCTGCACGGCACTCTGGGTGCTGGTGAAGGCTGCCCGCTCGTGGTCGGCGGGAATGAAGCTGTTGAGCGTATTCTGGGTCACACGCCGCGCCGACGAGAACAGCATGTAGGCGCCGAAGCCGATCCAGATCAGCGACGGCCCCGGCGAATGCAGCAGGAAGGCCCAGCCAACCAGCGCCGTCATCAGGCAGGTGATGGTGCCCGGCCAGACACAGCCATAGCGATCACACAGCCGCCCCGTCAGCTGCATGCCGACCAGCGACAGCCCGCCACCGATCATGTAGAGCCCACCGAGATCCTCGCGCGGCAGGCCCAGATTGAACAGCAGATAGCTTGCCAGGTTGGGAATCACCAGGAAATTGCTGAACATCGCCGTGGCGATCAGCGCCAGCCCCAGGCGATGGTCGGGCTGGGCCAGGATGTTCAGGATCGTGGTGCCCTTGCGGCTGCGCTGACGCGTCTCGGGGTTATCGAGATGGCCGCGGATCGGCGGCAGTATCCAGGCCAGCAGCCCGCATACCAGCAGCGCCAGCAGCGCCACGGCGCGAAATGGCGCCTGCCAGCCGAAGCCCTGCGACAGCCACAGCGCAAACGGCAGCCCCAGCACCGAGGCCACCGAGAAGGCACCCATCACCAGGCCCATGGCGCGCCCCCGGCGTACTCCCGGCACCACGTCGATCACGATGGCCAGCGCCGTCGCCGCCGCCGGCCCGCCGAACAGGCCGCCCAGCATGCGCGCCGCCAGCAGGGTCTCGAAGTCGGTGGCGAAGCTGGCGATCAGGTGACAGAGCGCCGCGCCGAACAGGAAGCCCAGCACTGCCCAGCGGCGATCGAAGCGATCGGCGTGTCGCGTCCACAGCAGGGTGCCCACCGCGGCGGCCAGCGGATAACTGCCGACGATATAGCCGAGGTGATCCAGCGGAATGCCCAGCGAGGTGGCAAAGTCGGGACCCAGCGCCATCACCATGGTGAAGCCCATGATGACGGCGAACTGCAGCAGGGTGACCAGCGCCACCACCAGGCGCTCGTGGGTGGTCACCGGCGGGATGACCCGCTCGCTCGCGGCCGGCTGACGATTTTCGGAGTGGCTGCTCGGCGTACTCAAGCGCGTGCGACGCGATCAAGGAACGTCACCACCGCCTGCTGGAACTCGCTGGCACGCTCGGCGTGCAGCCAATGGCCGGCCTCCAGCGAGTCATCTTCCAGCGCAGGAAAGTGTTCGCGCATCGTCGCCAGGCCCTCGGCCTGCACGTAGTTGGAGCGCGAGCCCCACAGCAGCAGCGCCGGCAGCTCGACCGGCCCCTGGCCGTGCGGCGCCTCGACGATCTGCGGGTAACCCGCCGCGATATGGTCCAGCCCGACGCGCCAGCCCATGGCGCCATCGTCGAGACGCACCAGATTGGTGGCGAGGAACTGGCGAATGGCCGGGGTATCGACATGCTGCGCCATCACCGTGTCGGCCTCCTTGCGTGAGGCCGGGCGCGCGTCACGCACCGCCTCGAAGGCGGCAAAGATATCGTCATGCCCGTGGCCATAGGCGACCGGCGCGATATCGGCGACCAGCAGGCTGCGCAGACGCTCGGGCGCCTCGAGCGCGACCTGCATGGCGACCTTGCCGCCCATCGAGTGGCCCAGCAGGTCACAGCGCTCGATGGCGAGGCGGTCGAGCAGCGCGATGACATCCGCGGCCTGCTCGGGGTAGCTCATGCCGGCCACGTGCGGGCTGCGGCCGTGGTTGCGCAGATCCACCGCGATCACGCGGCGTGTCCGCGACCAAGACTTGATATGCGAACGCCAGTTGTCGGCACTGCCGAACAGGCCGTGAAGAATGACCAGCGGCGTCGCGTCCTGCTGGCTCGTTGTCTGTTCCTCGGCGCCATCACGAGCATCGCTCTCGTGGTAATAAAGCTCGACCGTTGTGCTCATCATCATCTCCATGGACGCTAGACAGACCGTTACGCTCCCCGTGGCTCAGGCGCAGTAGCGTGGCTCAGCGGCGTGGCTCGGCGGCGTGGCTCGGCGGCAGCCGGCTCGCGGGGAGCGCCTATGTTAGCAAACTATCAAGCGCGCGGCGGCTTCGTCCTCGACGCCTCAGCGCGGGCTGGCTTCCAGATAGACCTTGACCGCCTGCCACAGCGGGCTGCGGTAACGCTCCGGGTGCCACAGCATCGAGAAGCGCCGCTTCAGGTTGAGCTGGGGCGTGGCCAGCACCACCAGCTCGCCACGCGCGATCTCGGCCGCCACCGACAGCCGCGACAGACACCCCAGCCCCAGCCCGGCGAACACGGCCTGCTTGATGGCCTCGTGCTGACCCAGCTCCATGCGCACCTTGAGGCGCTCGATCCGCCCGTGCAGTGCACGCTCGAAGACCGCCCGCGTGCCCGAGCCCCCCTCGCGCAGAATCCAGTCGGCGGTGGCGAGGTCCTCATCGCTGAGCGCCACGCCGCGCACGGCCAGCGGATGGCTCGGCGGCGCCACTACCACCAGCTCATCCTCGCGCCAGGTCTGGCTCATCAGGCGCGGCGCGTGGCAGTCGCCCTCGATCAGGCCGAGTTCCGCGTCATAGTTGAGCACCGCTTCCACCACCTGGTGGGTATTGCGCAGGCGCAGATTGAGCTCGGTGCCCGGATGTTCGCGCATGAAGGCCCCCGCCAGCCCCGGCAACAACCAGGTGCCGATGGTGGCACTGGCGGCGATTTCCAGCTCGCCGCGCAGGTTGCCATCCACCACGCCGGGCTCACGCGCCTCCAGCTCCAGCGCGTGGGTCTGCTCCAGCAATTGCTCGGCGCGCGCCAACAGGCGGCGGCCATTGGCGTTCAGGGCCAGGCGGCGACCGAGGCGCTCGAACAGCTGCACCTCGAGGTGACGCTCAAGCTCGGACAGCCCCTGACTCGCCGCCGATTGCGACAGGCCGATCTCGCGCGCCGCGGCACTGACGGAGCCGTGGCGGGTCACCGCCACGAACACTTGCAACTGGCGCAGCGTGATGTGGATCTGCATATCGGTTTTTCCGGTATGTAATAAAAGAATAATCGACTAACTGCCGAATAATATTCCCGAATAGACTAATCATCAAACCAGAGACACTAAGCAAGCGACGCAGGCTCAAGCGCCCTTGCCGATGACAGCCGTGCACCACACGCCAGCGCACGACCCATAACAAGACAGGCCATGTTCCGCACGGGATAGGCCACCTTCCTCAAGGAGAATGCTCATGGACGCACAGACCCTGACTCCCCCCGCCACTGCCGAGCGCTTGCGCCGCATGTTGCCGGGCCTCGCCCTGTGTGGCGGCCTGACCCTGGTGGGACTGGCACTGCATTCCATTCCGGCGCTGGCCTCCACCGGCATCAGCCCGCTGGTCTTCGCCCTGCTGTGCGGTATCGTGGTCGGCAACCTGCCGATCACCAGCCGTCACGCCGCGGCGCTCTCCCCGGGGCTGCATATCGCGACCAAGAAGCTGCTGCGTCTCGGCATCATCCTGTTCGGCCTCTCCATCACCCTGCAGCAGATTCTCGGCCTGGGCTGGAGCGTCGTCTTCCTCGATGTGCTGGTGATCACCGCGGTGCTGAGCAGCGGCTACTTCATCGGCACGCGCTGGCTGGGGCTGGACCGCGACACCGCACTGCTGACCAGTGCCGGTTCCGCCATCTGTGGCGCCGCGGCGGTACTGGCGACCGAATCGATGATCAAGGCACGCCCGGCGGCCACCGCCATGGCCGTCGCCACGGTGGTGCTGTTCGGCTCGCTGGCAATGCTGGCCTACCCGCTGCTCTACCCGCTGAGCGGCATGCATGAAGGCCTGTTCGGCATCTATATCGGCTCCACCATCCACGAGGTCGCTCAGGTCGTGGCCGCCGGTGAAGCGGTCGGCCCGGACGCCCTGGCCAATGCGCTGATCGTCAAGTTGATGCGCGTGATGATGCTGGTACCCTTCCTGCTGCTGTTGCCGAAGCTGTGGGCCATGCGTGCCCGCACCGAGGGCGATGACCGCGAGACCGGCGGCAGCATGACGATTCCGTGGTTCGCGCTGGGCTTCATCGCCATGGCCGGCATCAACAGCACCGGCGCGATCCCGGCGGCAGTGCACTCAAGCCTCTCTACCCTCGGCAGCGTGGCACTGACCATGGCCATGGCAGGCCTGGGCGTCGAGACTCGCATCGATCGTCTGCGCTCACTGGGCATGAAGCCTTTCCTGCTCGCGCTGATCCTGTTCACGCTGCTGATCGTCGGTGGCTTTGGCGCCAATCTGCTGCTGATGGGCTAATCCTCAGCACGGCAGTGATTGATTGCCCCAATGACTTTGGTAGTACGGCTCAATTGGCAAACCCGGGCAGGCTCAAGCACAATGGCGGTCATCCATTACTCACCGGCAGTGCCGGCGCCATTTTCTCGGCCCACCCAGTACGGGCTGAACGAGAGTCACGAACCTTAGGAGAGTCTCATGCTTGCAGTCATTTTCGGTCGTCCGGGTTGCCCTTTCTGTGTCCGCGCCAAGGACCTCGCGGAAGAGCTCACCGCCAAGCGCGATGATTTCGACTTCCGCTACATCGACATCCATGCCGAAGGCATCAGCAAGGCCGACATGGAAAAGACCATCGGCAAGCCGGTCGAGACCGTGCCGCAGATCTTCGTCGATCAGACCCACATCGGTGGCTTCACCGAGTTCAACCAGTACGTGCAGGACGAAGCTCTGATGCCGCAGGCCTGATCGCCGCCATCAGCCGCTTCACTGCTGAAGCCCTCGCCATTGGCGGGGGCTTTTTTGTGCCTGCGTCACCGCCTCCCGCCCCTGGTCACGACGCTTACTCGCACCACAACGCTGTGCACAGGGTCGCGTCTTGCGCACCTTGCCGCTTGCGACAAAAGGAGGGGCCAGCGACAATCGCTGCCTTCTCCGCCCGTGTATGTACAAGGACACGCACATGAACATGTTGATGGAAGGCGCCGTGCTGCTGGGGTGCGCGGTGGTTGCCGTGCCACTTTTCCAGCGTCTGGGCCTCGGCTCCATCCTGGGCTATCTGGCCATCGGGGTACTGCTGGGTCCGTCGTTGATCGGCTTCATCTCGGAGCCTGGCGAAGTGCTGCACTTCGCCGAATTCGGGGTCGTCATGCTGCTGTTCATGATCGGTCTGGAACTGGAGCCCAAGCGTCTGTGGGACATGCGCCTCAAGCTTGCGGGCCTGGGCAGCGCCCAGATGCTGCTGTGCGGCGCCCTGCTCACCCCTGTCGGCCTGTGGCTGGGGCTGGAATTGCCCGCCGCCGTGTTGCTGGGCCTGATTCTGGCGCTGTCCTCGACCGCCTTCGCGCTGCAGGTATTGAGCGAGAATCAGCAGCTGGCGACGCCGCACGGCCAGTCGACCTTCGCCATCCTGTTGTTCCAGGACCTGGCGGTGATCCCGCTGCTGGCCCTGATGCCGCTGTTCGCTGACAACTTCGATGCCTCCACCGGCACCAACTGGATCGGCATCGCCAAGGGCATCGGCATGATCGCGGCGGTCATCATCGTCGGCCGCCTTGTCGTACCGCGCCTGCTCAAGATGGTCGCGCGCAGCGAGATCCACGAGATCTTCACCGCCGCGGCCTTGTTCGTGGTGATCAGCACGGCGCTGCTGATGGAATGGGTGGGCCTGTCCATGGCCCTGGGCGCCTTCCTGGCCGGGGTGCTGCTGGCCGATACCGTCTACCGTCACGAGCTGGAAGCCAACATCGAGCCCTTCAAGGGGCTGCTGCTGGGGCTGTTCTTCATGGCCGTGGGCATGTCGGTCGACGTGTCGCTGGTGATGGAGCGTCCGCTGACCGTCCTGGCGCTGACGCTGGCGCTGATGTTCGGCAAGGTCATCGTCATCACGCTGGTCGGACGCGTCGCACGCCTCAAGATGGCCGAGGCCCTGCCGCTGGCGGCGGTCCTGTCACAGGGTGGTGAGTTCGACTTCGTGCTGCTGACCGCCGGCATGGCCGCCGGCATCTTCGATCAGACCCTCACCAGCCTGGTGATCAGTGCGGTGACCCTGTCGATGGCTGCCACGCCCTTCCTCTATCGCTATGCCCACCACCTCGGCGCCACCAGCGAAGCCAAGCGTCCCTATGATGAGGACTTCGGTGAGGAGACGCCGCAGGTGGTGATCGCCGGCTTTGGCCGCTTCGGCCAGATCAGCGCGCGCATGCTCAAGAGCCAGGGCATCAACTTCACCGCGCTTGACCCCAATATCACCCAGGTCGAGTTCGTGCGTCAGTTCGGGTCGCGTATCTTCTACGCCGATGCCAGCCGCGCCGAATTGCTGCGGGCAGCGGGTGCCGAGCAGGCCAGGATCATGCTGGTGGCGGTCGATGATGCCGAGACCTCGACAGGCATCGTACGCATGGTGCGCCATCAATTCCCGCACCTGAAGCTGTTCGTGCGTGCCCGTAACCGCCACCACGCCTGGGAGCTGATGGAACTGGGCGTGGAGCACGTGATTCGTGACACCTATGCCAGCAGCCTGGAGATGGGCGGAGAACTGCTGGTGGCGATGGGCTACCCCAGTGCTCGCGCGGCGGAAGTGGCGCGCGCGTTCCGGGAAATGGATGACAACATGCTCAAGCAGAACTACGAGCACCGTCACGACCAGAAAGCACTCGTCAACAGCGAGCAGGCCGCCATGGTCGAGCTCAAGCGTCTGTTCCAGAACAATCAGGACTGACGTCGCACGGCTCGCCAGAGCGCTCAGTCGCGCCTGAAAAGACACAAGGGCCGCCCCGGCAGGGGCGGCCCTTGTCGTTGGGGCACTCGGCAACACCTTGCGTGCAGACCCGATTCCTCGAAAGGCGAGCGGCCCGAGTCCTGCTCAGCCCTGCGACAGGCGGCGGGACGTCAGGCGCGCCCGCCACTGCGGGCCGAACAGATAGGCACACAGCCCGATCACGATCAGCAAGGCCCCGGCGAGCACGCGGCTGGAGATCAGCTCATCATTGAGCACCGCGCCCAGGCTCATGGCGAAGATGGGGGTGATCAAGGTCGCCAGCGCCACCGTGCTAGCCGACAGGCGTGACAGCACGAAGTAGTAGCACAGGTAGCCGATCAGCGAGCCGAAGATGCCAAGGTAGAGGATGGCCGCCATCGGGCGCCCCTCCGGCAGGGCCTGCGGCACGCCATCGACGATCAGCGCACACACCAGATAGAGCGGCAGCGAGACCAGCAGCGCACCCTCCGTCTGCACCAGCGGATGCAGCCCTGCCCGCTCGCGCTGCACCAGTACCCCCGAGGCCGCGAAGCAATTGACGGCCAGCAGCATGGTCAGGACTCCCTTCCAGCTGCCCGGCGGCAACGCCAGGGAATCCGAGACCGCGACGGCCAGTCCACTCAATGCCAACGCAAACCCCATCCACTGCAACTTGTCAAGTGGAGCACTTTTCAACCACCAGCGTGCATAAAGCCCTGATAGCAAAGGTGCCAGTCCAAACAGTAACGACATGATACCGCTTGGTAACCAGGCCGCAGAGAGGTAGGCGAAGTACATGCCACCCCAGATACCCAGAGCAGCTGCCGAGTAGCTGCGCAATGCCCCACGCGAAAGGTCCATTTTCAGCCCCATCATGCGTAACAATGGGTAACCGAGGCATGCAGCAATTAACATTCTGCCCATCGCCGACCAGGCAGGCAGCCAGCCCGAGGCGCTCCACGAGATGGCCAGCGGTGTCGTCGACCACACCATGAGAACCACGCAATACGCCACCAGCACTGGCATTTTTACTCTCCGATCAAGAAACGCGAAAAAACGGATAATGGCGTTGAATACCCCTTTGCACGACTACCTATAATCGCTCCAGCACTGAGGTCATAGGGGCCGTCCAAGGAGGCATCATGCAACGCAAGGAATTCCAACAGCAGCTATGGCTGGACTTCGTCCATCGCCATCCCGACATCGGGGCGCTGGATATCTGGCCAGACAGCATCAACCCTGAATATCTGATGTTCCTGACGCTGAATCAGGGGCCTTTCAGAAGCGAGAAACTGTTACCCAGCCTGTATCACCAGGGCTATCGCCGCGTGAAACAGTACGCCATGGCCGACCGCGGCCTGCTGGTCGATCTGCTGCTTCCCCCGGATGGTGGCGCTGCCGTCATGCTGGCGGAACTGCAGGCCAACAGCCTGCCGCCGATGCACCGCGACCTGCTCAAGCGCCTGATCAGTCAGAGTCATCGTGATGACTGCAAGGGACAGAACCTGCTCGCGCCCTGCCGTCCGTGGGACATGCCGGACTGGCCGACCTTCGAGCGCCTGCTCGAGGCCAACCCGCTGGCTGCCTGGCTCTCCGTGATGGGGCCGCGCCTGCACCATGTCGGCTTCAATGCCGAAGAGCTTGGCGAAACGCTGGAAGCGGTCTGCGAGGGCATGCTGGCCTACGGCATGGCACCGCAGACCGGGCGCCATCATGCGGTACTGCCCATCAATCCCAAGCTGCAGTATCACTACTACCCGGCCCACGCCCAGCGCATGGTGTTCGCGGACGGTGACGAGCATATGGTGGTGCTGGGCGGCATCGCCCTGCTGGCGACGGCACCGGTGACGACTCAACAAGAAGGAAAACAGCGTCCCGCAGAACAACTGCTGCCGGAACATACGCTGTGCCAGCTCAGCGCGTAATGGCCTCTTGGCAGCACTGCGCAATGAGATGAGTCGCATTCAGCCCCCTACGCATGCGTAGGGGGCTCTTGTGCTCAGAGGGTGACATGCCCTTTCATGCCATACCCTTTACGCCCCTCTTGCCATCACCCTTCATGGCATCACCTCATGATGTCATCACTGCACGACTCGCCGCTTCCCCCGCCGCTTTCCCCCGCCATGCCTGAGTCTTGTGTCTGAGCCTCTAAACCTAACGTCGCAGACAGGTTATCAACAGAAGCTGTGGAAAAAGCTGTGAAGAATCTCTGTACATCTAGGTATCGCCATCGAGATCAGGCGAGCGCAGACAGATTGATCAAAAAATGATCAGCCGACCGCAAACAGCGCCAATTCCCCTTCCGACCACGCATCAGGCAGTGCATCTGACGGCCGCTGTGGCAGCGACTGCGGCAGCGGCTGTGGCCGTAGTGAACACCCCCATCAACTTCCACATCAGCCCAGAGACGAGAGCGCCAATGTCACTGGCGTATTCGTGATCTGCCCGCCCAGCCAGTATGCCCCCAGATAGCCCACGCTGTAGGCCAGCAACAACGCCGGGAAGAAGCGCAGATAACTCATGAAGCTCACCTCGCGCACCTTGGAAAGCGCGATCACCCCGGCGGCGGAGCCAATCACCAGCAGCGAGCCACCCACGCCTGCGGCATAGGTCAGCGCCAGCCACTCCGCATCGTTCATGCTGACATCCGCCTTGAGCACTGCGGCGGTCAGCGGCACGTTGTCCACCAGCGCCGAGAGCAGCCCGACCAGATAATTGGCCTGCATCGCCGGCATCAGGGCATAGAGCTGTGCCAGGCCTTCCAGCAGACGAGCTTCCTTGAGCGCCCCGACCATCAGCAGGATGCCGAGGAAGAATAGCAACGTATCGAATTCGATAATACGAATGTAATCAAGTATGCGGCGCTCTTCGCTGTCGCTGCGCCGTTCGGCGACATGCCCGAGCAGGAACATCAACGACATCCCGAACAGGAAGGTCAGCAGCGGCGGCACGCCAAACAGCACGTTGAGCCCGAGGGTCGATAGGATGGTGGCCAGAAACAGCCAGGCGACCAGACGATCAAGACGCCGGGTCTCGCGCGGCTCGCGCACCAGGTTCACCTCGCCTCCCAGCCCGGGCAGCAGTAGCGTCGCCAACAGCATCACGCTGAGGAAGGACGGCAGCGCCAGCAGCATCAGTTCACTGATGCGCACCTTGCCCGCCAGGAAGATCATCAGCGTGGTCACATCCCCGGTGATCAGCGCCACGCCGCCGGAATTGACAGCGAATACCGCCAGCACCGCAAAGCGCAGCGTCTTCTTCGGCGCCAGGCCCAGCGACAGCACCAGGGTCAGCGATACCAGCGTCGCGGTGATGTTGTCGGCCAGCGATGAAAAGGCGAAGGCAAAGAGCCCCGTCAGATACAGCAGGCCGCGCTCCCCGATGCGTTTCGGCAGCAGACGGTAGATCAGATTGGCAATCAGCCCCTTGGCATTGAGAAAGGCCACGAAGGTCATCGCCGCCATCAGAAACAGCCACAAGGTGGCGATCTCGAGCAGGTTCTCGTTCAAGGCCTCGGGGACATCATCCACCGCCAGGGCCGCGGGGCCGAAGATGAACAGCAGCAACCAGCTGAAGGTGCCCAGCAACAAGGTCGTCTTGGCCTTGTTGAGATGGATCACATCCTCGATGGCAATCAACACGAAGGCGGCCAGCGCCAGCCCGATCAACAGTCCCTGCAACCACATGCCACTCTCACTCCCTGAGATATCGCCGCGCAGCGGCGGCGATGATTGACGGTGCCCGGCGTGACTTCAACGTGAACCCTGCCACGACCTTTCCCTTGCACCGACCCGTCACATGACCGGCGATGCATCTCACCACAGCTGCGTGCGCCCCGCCATTCGACCTGAGGGGCGTTCGCTTCGTGCAACGCAGGGTTGCCATCCCCCACGCAAGCGGGGTGGGCATCCACTCCTGGGTGAATTACGATGGCGCCACCTGATGAAGGAGTCATGCATGTCGAGTATCAGAGGTGTCATCAGCCTTGTCTTTCTGATCATCAATACCCTGTGCTGGGCGCTGCCACTGTATCTGCTGGCCGCACTCAAGCTGATCACGCCATCGCGCCGCCTGCAGTTGCACATGCTGGAGGGGCTCAACCGCCTCGCCATGGGCTGGATCGGCACCAACAACCTGTGGATTCGCCATGTGCTGCGCCCGCGCTGGGACATCCACGTACCGCAGTCGCTGCGTGATGGGTCTGCCCGGCGCCGCTGGTGGCTGGTGATCGCCAATCATCGCAGCTGGACTGACATCTTCGTTCTCCAGTACGCCCTGCACCTTCGCACGCCGATGCCCAAGTTCTTCCTCAAGCAGGAGCTCATCTGGGTGCCGGTGATCGGCCTTGCCTGGTGGGCACTGGAGTTCCCGTTCATGCGCCGTTACAGCCAGCAGAAACTGGCCAGCAATCCGCGGCTCGCCGAGCGTGATCGTGAAGCGACGCGACGCATGTGCGAGCGCTCGCGACAGGCGCCGATGGCGATCTTCAACTTCGTGGAAGGCACTCGCTTCACGCCCGCCAAGCACAACCAGCAGCAGAGCCCTTTCCAGCATCTGCTCAAGCCGCGTGCCGGCGGCAGTGCCCAGGTGATCAACACGCTTGGCGATCGACTTTCCGGTATTCTGGATGCCACCCTCGATTACCGGCATGCCGATGCCAGTTTCTGGCAGTTCCTGTGCGGTCACGGGGGCGACATCACGCTCGTCATCACTCAGCGGCCGCTGGAGCCCTGGATGCTCGACGGCAACTATCATGCGGACGCCGCCTATCGCGAGCGCTTCCAGCAATGGCTCAATCAGGTCTGGAAGGACAAGGATGCCCGACTGTCACGTGCAGGGAATGACATTGATGAACACTGAATACGGCCTGAATGCCGCGGGCTTCACGGCACGAGCGCAGGCCGAACCTGACGTGAACCGTCCACTTCTGCAGCGTGTTGGCCTCGCGCTGCGCTGGCTGGCGCTGATCTGTCTCGGCCTGTGGCTGAGCGGCTGCGCGACCGGCAGCTACTCCGGCTCGCCGGCCGGCCAGTGGGTCACCATCCAGAAGGGCGATACCCTGGGGCAGATCGCACGCGATGCCGACATTCCCCTGCTGCGCCTCACGCGCTTCAATCCGGGGGTCAAGATTCGTGACCTCAAGGTCGGTCAGCGCATCCTAGTGCCCACCGCGCGTGAGCGAGCACCCTCCGGCGGCCCGTATCGCTATCAGCTGCGCCCCGGCGATACCTACTCCAAGGTCGGACGCTATTTCGGTGCCAGCCCGCAGCGCATTCAGGCCGCCAACCCCGGCAAGGACCCCAATGATCTCGATGTCGGCATGCTGATCTCGGTGCCGCTCAACGGTGGCCCGAGCCGCAGCGCCCCGGCCGCGCGCGCCAGCGGTGGCAGCCTGGTCGCTCGCCCGGACCCCGGCCCGCTGCAGAAGCCGGGTCAGTCATGGCGCTGGCCTGCCGCCGGCAGCGTGACGCGTGAATTCGGCACCAACGGCAATGGCCAGCTGGCGCCCATGCAGATTCGTACCGCCGCCAGCGGCATCGCCAGTGCACCGGCGCGGGGCGAAGTGCGCTTCGCCGACTCCATGCGCCAACTGGGCAACGTGGTCATCCTGCATCACTCCGGCAACCTGCAGAGCGTGCTGGCCCAGTGCGGCGAGATTCTGGTCAAGGTGGGTCAGCAGGTCACTCCGGGCACGCCGCTTTGTCGCGTCGCACGCGGCAACAACGGTCAGCATGAATTGCTGTTCGACGTGCGCCACGGCGGCAAGCCGATCGACCCGCGCGAGATTCTCGAGAAGCGCTGAACCAGCATTGCTTCACGGCACCAGCCGACATGGCACCACCTCCAATCCCCGCCAGATGACGACAGCGCCGGTGCCACGCCGGTGACTGTCGTCCTTGCTTGACGATTCATGAGACAACCCTCATACCTCTGAGTTGTGAGGGGTTGAGGGTGTGTCATCGCTTCGTCACCTGCTTGTTATGCCGCCGTCACTCCCTCTCTCGATAATGACCACAATAGTCATCTAGGGAGACGTCATGGAGCGCATTGCCTTCGTCAGTGAAACCTGGCATCCGGAGATCAATGGCGTGGCTCATACCTTGAGTCATCTGTGCGATCAACTCATCGCACGCGGCTGTGAGCTCCAACTCATTCGTCCCGCCACCCGAGATGGCAGCCTGGAACCGCGTGTCCAGCAGGAGCTTCAGGTACGCGGCTTCCGCCTGCCCGGATATGACACCGTGCAGGTAGGCGTGCCGGCACCGCAGCGCCTGATGCGCATGTGGCGCGAGCATCGCCCCTCCGTCGTCTACATCGCCACCGAAGGCCCGCTGGGCATCAGCGCACTGATGGTCGCCCGCCGTCTGGGCCTGCCGGTGGTCGCGGGCTTTCATACCAATTTCGATCAATACAGCACCCACTACCGGCTCAAGGCGCTACGCCCGCTGGTGCGGCGCGGCCTGCGCCGCTTCCACAACGCCGCCAACATGACGCTGGTACCGACACGCACCCAGGCAGACAGCCTGATGCAGCAAGGCTTCGAGCATGTTCAGGTGGTGGGACGCGGCCTGGATTGCGAGCGCTTCTCGCCCAGTCATCGCAGCGAAGCATTGCGCAAGTCATGGGGCGTCAGCTCACAGCAACCCGTCGCGCTGCACGTCGGGCGCCTGGCCGCCGAGAAGAACATCGAGCTGCTGATCCGCACCTACGAGGCCATGCTGGCCGTGCAACCGGACCTCGCCCTGGTGCTGGTGGGAGACGGCCCGCTGCGCGAACGCCTGGAACAGCGCCTGCCCGAGGCGATCTTCGCCGGCTTCCAGACCGGCGAGGCACTGGCCGCCCATTACGCCAGTGCCGACCTGTTCGTCTTCCCGTCACTGTCGGAGACCTTCGGCAATGTGGTTCTGGAAGCCATGGCCAGCGGACTGGCCGTGATCGCCTTCGATTACGCGGCGGCCGCCGAGGTGATCCGCGACGATCACCAGGGCTTGCTGGCGCCCTGCAGCCAGCCGGAACGCTTCATCGAACAGGCGGTGGAGGCCTGCCAGCGGCCGGCCCGCATCGCCAGACTGGGACGTGCCGCCCGCGTGCGCGTCGAACCATTGGGCTGGAGCCGCATCGCCGAGGGCTTTCTGACCTGCCTGCGTCACGCCGAGGAGAAGCCCGATGCACGATCGCAGCCTTCCCGTCTTTGAGCGACTGGACCTTCTGGAGTGGCGCCTGTGCCGCCAGGTCGCACGCCTGGCGCTGTTCCGGCCGATACTCACCCTGTTTCGTATCGTCTCGCGCCTGGGCGACTGGCCAGTATGGGCGCTGCTGACGCTGAGCCTGCCGCTGCACCATGCCATGGGCGGCTGGCTGTTTCTGGAATTCGGCCTGGCGGCCGGCGCCGGGGCCCTGCTCTACCGCGCGCTCAAGACACGGCTATGTCGGGAGCGCCCGTTCATCACCTTCAATACCATCAACTGCACCATGCCACCGCTGGACCGCTACAGCTTCCCCAGCGGCCATACCCTGCATGCTGCCCTCTTCGCCAGCCTGACCGCTCAGCAGCTGCCGGAGCTTGCCATCCTCGTCACGCCGCTGGCGCTGCTGATTGCGCTTTCCCGGGTAATCCTCGGCCTGCATTACGTCAGTGATGTGCTGGCCGGCGCGCTGCTGGGTCTGGGCCTTGCCGAGGTGGCCATCCTGACCTTCGAGGCGCTGCTGACGACCTGACGCTCACGAGGCATGCGTCAGCCCGGGGTCGGCGCGAATCGAGAGCCACTTGCCCAACCTGACGCGGCTCTGGCACTCTCGCCGCATGACGACTCCTTCTGCTGGCGATGATCTCTTCGCCGCCCTCACGACCTCTGATTCGACGTCCGCGGCTGATGGAGCTGCGCGCCAGACGGCGGCGGATGGCTCGGCCCTGGCAGCTCGCCCGCGCGAGCTGCCCGAGGGCTGGCTTACCCTCGCGCACGGCTGGTACCGCCACCCCCTGCATCCGCTGTATCTCAAGCCGCGCGCCCTGACGCCATTGCAGGCCGATCAGGCCCTCGTCACGCTGGAGGGCGATCTCGACTGGCAGCGCCCCAGCCTAAGCGTGCATGGCAAGACGCACCCGATCCCACGCCGTCAGGTGTGGATGGGCGATGTCGGCGCCCGCTATCGCTACTCCGGCAGCCTGTTCGAACCCAACCCCTGGCACATGACCGCCTGGCAGCTGGGCGAGCTGTCGCGACATGCCATCAATCACGAGCTGAGCCCGCAAAGCGATGACCTGGGACGCAGCGAGCCCGTGATCCCGGAGCATTTCAACAGCCTGCTGGCCAATCGCTACGCCGATGGTGCCGACCGCATGGGCTGGCACAGCGACAACGAGCCGGAACTGGGCACTCGCCCGATCGTGCTCGCCATCTCGCTGGGACGAGAACGCCCCCTGCGCTTCAAGGGCCATCCGCGCAGCCCCTATGCCGGCACGCCGGCGTTCAATCTGTGGCTGCCGCACGGCTCGCTGCTGGTGATGGGCCGTGGCTGTCAGGACCGCCTCCATCATGCGTTGCCGCCGCGCAAGCTGGAGGGGCTGCGCATCAGCCTGACCTACCGCCAGTTGCTGACGCCCTCGCGCTGAGGCCATCTTTCTTGTGCACTCTGCTTTCTCTCTTCTCGCTCTCCTCTTGCCCTCTTCCTGCCACTTCCTGCTCTAACGCCTTCTTTGTTGTCCCTTTTTGTTGTCGCTCCCTGCGTCACTGCGCCCCGGACTCAATCCGCCGACGGATAACGCGCGCGCAGGGTCTCCAGCATCGCCTGTACGGCCACCGACAGCTCATGGCGGCCGCGACGGATCACCCCGACCCGCTGCTGAATCTCGGGGCCTGTCAGCGGCAGGCACTGACAGCCCAGCGCACTCATCTGCGCCGCGCTCATCGCCGGCACCGCGCTGACGCCCAGACCTTCCGCCACCATGCGACCGCAGGTGACCAGCTGGTGAGTCTCGAAGGCGACATGCAGCGCCATGCCCGCATCCTCGAGGCGCTTCTCGAGCATGCGACGCACCCCCGAGGGCCGCTGCAGCGTGATGAAGTCTTCCTTGAGCAGTCGTGACCACTCGATGGAGGTCGGCGCCTCTGCCAGCAAGGCATGGCCGGGGGGAATGATCGCCACATAGCGGTCCTCGAACAGCAGCTCGAACACCAGGTCCTGCCGCACGCCGGGGTCGAAGCAGATCCCCAGCTCGACGCGGCCATCGGTGACCCGCTCGACCACCTCTTCGGCGATGACATCGTTCACTTCGATGGTGATCTCCGGATATTGGCGGCGAAAATCGGCCAGTACCCCGGGCAGCAGATTGCCAGCGAAGGTCGGCATCGCGGCCAGGGCCACGCGGCCGCGCCCGAGACTGAAGCGCTGGCGCATCTCATCCTCGGCATGCTCCCAGTCCGACAGCAGGCGCCTGGCCAGCGGGA
This sequence comes from Cobetia sp. 29-18-1, assembly GCF_029846405.1. Taxonomy (NCBI): domain Bacteria; kingdom Pseudomonadati; phylum Pseudomonadota; class Gammaproteobacteria; order Oceanospirillales; family Halomonadaceae; genus Cobetia; species Cobetia sp. 29-18-1. Next base: position 58,591 of record NZ_JARWKS010000018.1, on the reverse strand, counting down.
AGAAGGCGCGCCCCTCCGGCGTCAGGCTGACCTGTCGGGTCGAGCGCTGAAACAGGCGCCCGCCCAGCGACTCCTCCAGATTCTTGACCGCCAACGACAGGGCCGGCTGCGAGAGATGTACCAGCGTGCCCGCCTCGGCGAAGGACAACGTGCGCGCCACGGCCACGAAGGCCTTCAGCTGTTTCAGAGTCATGTCGTGTCCTGTCCCGGGGTTGTTTCAAGAGATGTCACAAGAGATGTCACAAGAAGTGATGCGGCGCAGTTCGTCGTCTGTCGCTCGCAGAGCAGGCGCTCGCAGGGCATCTAGGCCATTGGTCATAGATGACAGCCACGAAGCTCTCACATGACTGACCGCTCAGTTCAGGCCATTCCGCCCCGCTACCGCGTCAACCCCGCCAGCATGGGGGTTTGGCGGGCTTTTTCCTCGCGAGCAGGCGCGATAAACAGCAGATCAATTCTTATCAAAAGCTGATCAATGGATAGAAAAAACAAACTTATTAAATATATACAGACTCAGGATTGTCGGCAATGATGAAGACATCCCGACAACAACAGCTTGGATACTCAAGGAGATTCGCATGGCAGGATTCAACAAGGTGGTGACCAGCTACGCGGAGGCCATGGCAGGCCTCGAAGATGGCATGACGGTAATCGCCGGTGGCTTCGGTCTGTGTGGTATCCCGGAGAACCTGATTGCAGAGATCAAGCGCCTCGGCGCCAAGGACCTCACCGTGGTATCCAACAACTGCGGCGTCGATGGCTTCGGGCTCGGCATCCTGCTGGAAGACCGTCAGATCAAGACCATGATCGCCTCCTACGTCGGCGAGAATGCGCTGTTCGAGAAGCAGCTGCTCGACGGCGATCTGGAAGTGATCCTCACTCCCCAGGGCACGCTGGCCGAGAAGATGCGTGCTGCCGGCGCCGGTATCCCCGCCTTCTTTACCGCCACCGGTTACGGCACACCGATCGGCGAAGGCAAGGAAGTGCGCGAGTTCGATGGCCGCCCCTACATTCTGGAAGAGTCCATCAAGGGCGACTTCGCCATCGTCAAGGCCTGGAAAGCGGACCGCTACGGCAACGTCGTCTACCGCCATACCGCGCGCAACTTCAACCCGCTGGCCGCCACCGCCGGCAAGATCACCGTGGTCGAAGTCGAAGAGCTGGTCGAGCCGGGGGAACTGGACCCCGCCGACATCCACACGCCCGGCATCTATGTGGATCGCGTCATCAAGGGCAACTTCGAGAAGCGCATCGAGAAACGCACCGTCCGCTCGCGTTGAGCCCAGGGCTCCGCCGGCATGAATCGCCGCCATCAGGGCGACAGGCCCCACGGCGAACTTTCTCGACCGCCTTCACGACACGGCACAGTGCCTCATGGTTGATGGCACCCAAGACAAGGAAACAATCATGGCTTTGACACGCGAACAGATGGCCCAGCGAGTGGCTCAGGAAATCCAGGACGGCTCCTACGTCAATCTGGGAATCGGCATCCCGACACTGGTGGCCAACTATATCCCCGACGGTATCGAGGTGATGCTGCAGTCCGAAAATGGCCTGCTCGGCATGGGTCGCTACCCCTATGAAGACGAAGTCGACGCCGACATGATCAACGCCGGCAAGGAAACCGTGACCGCCATCGATGGCGCCGCCATCTTCGATTCGGCCGAATCCTTCGCCATGATCCGTGGCGGCCACGTCGACCTCACGGTGCTCGGCGCCTTCGAGGTCGACGTGAACGGCAACATCGCCAGCTGGATGATCCCCAACAAGCTGGTCAAGGGCATGGGCGGCGCCATGGACCTGGTCGCCGGTGCCGAGAACATCATCTGCACCATGACCCACGCCTCCAAGCACGGCGAATCCAAGCTGCTCAGCCAGTGCGAACTGCCGCTGACCGGTGCCGGCTGCATCCGTCGCGTGCTGACGGACCTCGCCTTCCTCGAGATCAAGGATGGTGCCTTCCACCTGCTGGAGCGCGCGCCAGGCGTGAGCGTCGAGGAAATCGAGCGCCTGACCGCAGGCAAACTGGTCGTCCCCGAACACGTGCCGGAAATGCAGCTGGACGCCTGAGGCACCTTCTGCCCCCGGGCACTGGCCACCCTCGCGCCGCTTTTGACCTTCGAGCCACTTTTGACTCATGAAACAATTTCGCTCGAGGGTGGCAAAACACGGCCCCGGCATCCCACGGATTTTTGCCGACTCTTTTGAGGAAAATCTCTCATGATGTGATGGGCGCATCACATCCTCTCTCCGAGAGCCTTGATGGCTTCGACGCCATCCGCCGGCAGCGCTGCCATCGCTGCCGGCTTTTTTGTGTCCATCGCCCGCCATACGGGGCTTTGCGCCATTCAACCCCCTATACAAGCAAAGCCGCACTATGGTCTTTTACCTACAGGTGTCATCGCTCACACCAAGATAACGGGATAAAAAACAAGCGGACTCCTTGCCCTCGGTGTGGCGAAATTCTCAGCACTATTGGCACGGCTTTGCGGGCGAATTCTGCGCACGATTATTAGGCAAAAGGATAAGTTTTTGATATTTCATTTGACCTTACCGCCCGAGCAGCGCAGTATTGCTCTCGTTGGTTAGCAAGTCGAATATCGTCAGTCGTGATCGAAGCACTTCGGTACCTGGTGTATATCCTCCTTGTTTTACCCACGTTTATCGGGTAACTCCCGGCAATATCATCAGTAAGGAATTACGATCATGGCAACTGGCACAGTCAAGTGGTTCAACGACACCAAAGGTTTCGGCTTCATTTCTCCGGACGACAACGGTGACGACCTGTTCGCACACTTCTCCGAAATCCAGGCTGAAGGCTTCAAGTCTCTGCAAGACGGTCAGAAGGTCTCCTTCGACGTCACCCAGGGCAAGAAAGGCCTCCAGGCCGCTAACATCAAGCTGATCGACTAAGCTTTGATTTTAGCTGGAAGAGGCTAACCCCTCCTCCGACAGAAAAGCCCGCTTCGGCGGGCTTTTCTGCGTCTGGCGTTCGCGCACGCCGCGGGGTATCGCATCCCTCCGCATGCCCGAGTGCCAGACATGAAAAAAGGGACTGCCTGGGCAGTCCCTTTTTCGTTTCCCTTCCTTTTCGTATCTCTTCAAGGCGCTGCTACCCGCGACGGGTCGTCACGCCTCGCAGCGAGCCTGACTGTGGCTCACCTGACCACGGTGCGCTTACCCCCGATAGTAGCGCTGCTCGACGAACGGCATCTTCGTCACCGTCATCGGCAGACGCTTGCCACGCACATCGGCAAACACTTCGGTCTCGAGTGCGCTGTGAGCGATGCTCACGTAGCCCATCGCCACCGGCTTGCCATAGGTCGGCCCGAAGCTGCCGGAGGTCACCACACCGATACGATTGTCCTGGGCATCATAGAGCTCAGCCCCTTCGCGGATAGGCGCACGCCCCTGGGCAACCAGCCCCACCCGCTTGCGGGTGTGATCCTTGTTGGCGATCTGGGTCAGGATGACATCGGCCCCCGGGAAGCCGCCTTCACGCTCGCCGCCCTGACGACGCACCTTGCCCAACGCCCAGATCAGGCTGCCTTCCACCGGCGAGGTGGTGGTATCGAGATCGTGACCGTACAGGCACAGCCCCGCCTCGAGACGCAGCGAGTCCCGCGCGCCAAGACCGATGAACTCCACCTCCTCAATCGCCAGCAACAGACGCGCGAAACGCTCTGCGTCGGCATCGGGCACGGAGATCTCGAAGCCATCCTCGCCGGTATAGCCACTGCGGCTGACCCAACACTCGATGCCCTCGATGGTGACGTGGGCATGGTGCATGAAGGTCAGCTCGCAGGCCTCGGGCGACAGACGCTGCATCACCGCGTGAGCCATCGGCCCCTGCAGTGCGAGCAGTGCCCGATCATCCAGCACCTCAAGCTCGATATCCATCGGCAGGCCGACCCGCAGGTGCGCGATGTCCTGATCCTTGCAGGCAGCGTTCACCACCACGTAGAGGTGATCACCGCCATTGACGATCATCAAGTCATCCAGGATACCGCCAGTGTCGGAGGTCAGCAGGCCATAGCGCTGCATGCCCACCGGCAGGTCGATGATATCCGTCGGCACCAGGGCCTCCAGCGCCGCCTGCACATTCTCGCCACGCAGGATCAACTGCCCCATGTGCGAGACATCGAACAGCCCTGCCTTGGCGCGCGTGTGTTCATGCTCCTTCTTGACGCCAAGCGGGTACTGCACGGGCATGGAATAGCCGGCGAACTCGACCATCCTGGCCCCCTGCTCGACATGCAGGTCATGAAGGGCGGTCTGCTTGAGACCCGTCACTGCGGCGGAATCGGACATCGTCATTCTCCAGGTTGGCTTGCGATGACTCTCAGAGATGGCACCCGAACGGCACACGCTCTCTAGAGGCTTGTTGTCATGGGCACTGCTGTCAGGGCACCGCTGTCAGGAGCCCTGCCGGCATGGGCACTGCTCTCAAGAGCACTGCCGACTTGAACAGGGCACCCTGCGCCTGCACCGCCCAGATCAGGTGACCCGAGCGATGCAGAAGGCAGTCAGTGGCACGGTAGGGCCAGGCGAGTCATCAGCGTCGTTCAGCGATCTTCGCCAGCCAGCACTTCCTTGCCATCAAAATAATCACGCGTCAGCTTGAAGACCACCGGCGACAGCAGCGCCAGACCGATCAGGTTCGGAATCGCCATCAGCGCATTGAAGGTGTCCGCCATCAGCCAGATCAGGTCGAGCTTGGCCATCGCGCCCAGCGGAATCGCGATCACGAACACGATGCGATACAGCATGATGGCACGCGTACCGAACAGGTACTGGAAGCACTTCTCACCATAGAAGGACCAGCCAAGAATGGTGGTGAAGGCGAAGACCGCCAGCGCGATGGCCACCAGGTGGTTGCCCACGCCCGGCAGCGCCTGATCGAAGGACATCGAGGTCAGGGCCGCGCCGGTTTCCCCGGAAGACCACAGGCCGGAAGTGATGATCGCCAGCGCCGTGATGGTGCAGATGATGATGGTGTCGATGAAGGTCCCCAGCATCGCGACCAGCCCCTGACGGACCGGGTTCTTGGTCTGCGCCGCCGCGTGGGCGATGGGCGCACTGCCCAGGCCCGCTTCATTGGAGAAGATACCGCGCGCCACACCGAAACGGATGGCGGCCATCACCGCTGCCCCGGCAAAGCCGCCGGTAGCCGCGACCGGATTGAAGGCATAGGTGAAGATGAGACCGAAGGCATGGCCGATCTGGTCGGCGTTGATCACCAGGATGATGATGCCGGCCAGGAAGTAGGCGATGGCCATGAACGGCACCAGCTTGCCCGCCACACTGGAGATACGCTTGATACCACCGAGAATCACGGCGCCGGCCAGCACCATCATCACCACACCTGAGACCCAGTGCGGGATGGCGAAGGACGTTTCCAGCGCATCCGCGACCGAGTTGGACTGCACGGTGTTGCCGATGCCGAAGGCCGCGAAGCAACCGAAGAAGGCGAAGGCACCGCCCAGCCAGCCCCACTTGGCGCCCAGACCGTTGCGGATGTAGTACATCGGGCCACCGACATGGTTGCCGGTGTCATCGACTTCACGATAACGCACGGCACACACGGCCTCGGCGTACTTGGTCGCCATGCCGACCAGCGCGGTGATCCACATCCAGAAGATCGCCCCCGGGCCACCCAGCGCGATGGCGGTTGCCACGCCCGCGATGTTACCGGTACCGATGGTCGCCGACAGCGACGTCATCAGGGCATTGAAAGGAGAAATCTCGCCGTCGCCATCCTTGCCCGGCGCACGACCATTCCACAACAGCTTGAAGCCGGTACCCAACTTGCGAAGCGGCATGCCCTTGAGGCCTGCCTGAAGATAGAAGCCGACCCCGAGCAACAGGATCAGCATCAATGGGCCCCAGACGACGCCATTGATGGCACTAAAGACGGAACTGATCATTTCCACGCAGATTTCCTCCGCTGAATTGTTGTTATCACACGATGCGCAGTGACTCGTGGCGGTGCCATCCCCAGGCGGGTGATCGACCCGCGACGAGCCTCCCACGGCATTTTCACCGTTGGGACAGCTCACATTAGCGGAAGCTATCTCACTTCACTAGCCCAACAGGGCTTTACGCTGGCAGGTGAGGCAATCATTGCGTAAAAAGTACGATGAGACTGCGCCAACTCGCATGTTTCATCGCCTCATCGTGTCTTCTGGCAGCAGATCCTGCGCCAGGTGATCTCGAGACTGGCGAAAAAAATCTCACAACAAGCCAAGCCGGATGTCGAGACAAATGTCGAACCGAAAGCCGAGCCGCATGCCCGGCGCGGTCACGCTCAGGTGAAACTCGCTCAGCGCCACCAGCGCTCTCATGCGCTCTCATCAGGTTCGCTTTGCTTGAACGCATCAGGCATTGACAGCAGGGTCTTCACGACACAACATGGAAACAAGTTTCCGATAAGAAACTGCCGGCACCATAACGCGAGTTTGAGCGGCTCGCAACAGTGACTCGGACATCCTCGCCCACTGGCGCGACCGATCTCCCGCGCTGCTGCAATGCACTCAACCTCTCACGAGGTGTCACGGCGCGCAGGCAAAGCGCCGGGCGGCCTGGCCAGCGATGCACAGCCATGGGCCAGGCAGGCCCGTGATGGCGGGCTTCATGAGTGAACCACGCAAGACACTGGACGCCCGAAGAGTGACAGACCACGATAGAGGTACGGCCGTCAGCAATACACGCCCAAAGTCGTAGCATCACGCGGCAGTCTGCCACTGCCACACGCCGGGACCTTGGGGCATAATGACGTACCGATTCCCTGAATCAGAAAATCTTTTCACATAGGAAAACACTCATGAGCAATATTCCCGCCACGCTGAAGTACACCGAGAGTCACGAGTGGGTTCAGGACAACGGTGATGGCACCGTGACCATCGGGATCACCGACCACGCCCAGGAAGCGCTGGGCGATGTCGTCTTCGTCGAACTGCCGGAAGTCGGCCGTGAGCTGGCGCTGGAAGAAGAGTTCGGGGTCATCGAGTCCGTCAAGGCGGCCTCTGATCTTTACGCGCCGCTGGCCGGTGAAGTCATCGCCGTCAACGAGAGCCTCGAAGACGCGCCGGAATCCGTCAACGAAAGCCCCTATGACGATGCCTGGATTCTGAAGATGAAGGTCGCTGACAGCGCCGAACTCGACAAGCTGCTCGACGCTGATGCCTATTCTCAGCTGGTCGAAAGCGAAGCCTGATCGCCGTCAACCTCCTGTCCATGCCGCAGACGCTCAGGGCAGGAGGTTTCAGCGCCTTTCCGAGCTCGCATACAGCCGCACTCGCGCACAGCCACCCTCGTGACTGCGCCACCCCGTTTCGATGGCACGACGCCCCTGACACGACCGCCCTTGCAGGTCGCGCGGGGAGTGAAGCAACTGCAGCATGCTCGGCAGTGATGTCGATGCCCCCATGATTCCCGACGCCCTGCCCGCAGCTTCCTCGCTGGCACGGTGATGTTCCTCCCGCGGACTGCCCTCTGCAGTCCCCGTTGCAGCACAGGATTTCTTGCATGGCTCACGAGACGCTTACCCTGGCCCAGCTGGCCGGACACGACGATTTCATCTCCCGCCACAATGGGCCGACCGATGCCAATGTGACGCGCATGTTGGCGACGCTGGGCGAAGAGAGCATCGCCACGCTCATCGACCGCACGGTGCCCACCGCCATTCGTCTGGGCCGTGAGCTGGATCTCGAAGGGCCACGCACGGAATCCGAAGCACTGGACTACCTGAAGCGCCTCGCGCGTCAGAACAAGGTGTTCAAGACCTATATCGGCCAGGGTTACCACAACACCCACCTGCCGGCGGTCATCCAGCGCAACGTGCTGGAAAACCCGGGCTGGTACACCGCCTATACGCCCTATCAGCCGGAAATTGCCCAGGGTCGTCTCGAAGGGCTGCTCAACTTCCAGCAGGCGGTGATGGACCTGACCGGCATGGAGCTGGCCAACGCCAGCCTGCTGGACGAAGCCACCGCCGCTGCCGAGGCCATGGCGCTGTGCCAGCGCGGCAACAAGAAGAGCAAGAGCAAGCGCTTCTTCATCGCCGATGACGTGCTGCCGCAGACCCTGGACGTCATGCGCACCCGCGCCGACTACTTCGGCTTCGAGCTGATCATCGATGCCGCCGAGAACGTCGGCGAGCACGACATCTTCGGCGCCCTCTTCCAGTATCCGGGCAACACCGGTCAGGTGCGCGACCTCGCGCCGCTGCTGGACGCCGCGCGCGCCAATGGCGCGATGAGCGTGGTGGCCGCCGACCTGCTGAGCCTGGTGCTGCTCAAGTCGCCGGGCAGCCTCGGCGCCGACATCGTCGTCGGTACCTCCCAGCGCTTCGGCGTGCCGATGGGCTTCGGCGGCCCGCACGCGGCCTTCTTCGCCACCACCGACAAGCTCAAGCGCTCCATCCCGGGCCGCATCATCGGCGTCTCCAAGGACTCACGCGGCAACCCGGCACTACGCATGGCGATGCAGACCCGCGAGCAGCACATCCGCCGCGAGAAGGCGACCTCCAACATCTGTACCGCCCAGGCACTGCTGGCCAACATCGCCGGCTTCTACGCCGTCTATCACGGTGCCGAGGGCCTCAAGCGCATCGCCACCCGCGTGCATCGCCTGACCAGCATTCTCGCCGAGGGCGTCAGCCGTTGCGGCATGGCACTGGCCCACGACAGCTGGTTCGATGCCATCACCGTGACCGGCGTGGATGAGGGCAAGATCCACGGTCGCGAGCTGACCCACGAGATCAACCTGCGCCACCACGGCGACGGCCGCATCACCATCAACCTCGACGAGACCACCACCGCCGCTGACGTCGGCGTGCTGTTCGACGTGCTGCTCGGCGAGGAGCACGGCCTGTCCGTCGCCGCGCTGGACCAGGACCTGCTGGCCAAGGGCGCAAGCGCGATTCCGGCGGCCTGCCAGCGTGACAGCGACTTCCTGACCCACCCGACCTTCAGCCGCTACCACTCGGAAACCGAGATGCTGCGCTACCTGAAGCGTCTGGAGAACAAGGACCTGTCGCTGACCCACGCGATGATTCCGCTGGGCAGCTGCACCATGAAGCTGAACGCCACCACCGAGATGATCCCGGTCACCTGGCCCGAATTCGCCAACGTCCATCCCTTCGCACCGTCGGATCAGGTAGTGGGCTACAAGCAGATGATCGATGAGCTGTCCGCTTTCCTGGTCGAGATCACCGGCTACGACGCCATCTCCATGCAGCCGAACTCCGGCGCGCAGGGGGAATACGCGGGGCTGGTTGCGATCCGTCGCTATCAGGCCTCCATCGGCGAAGGCGCGCGCGACATCTGCCTGATCCCCAGCTCCGCCCACGGCACCAACCCGGCCTCGGCCGCGATGGCCGCCATGAAGGTGGTGGTGGTCGAGTGTGACGCCAACGGCAACATCGACATCGCCGACCTGCGCGCCAAGGCTGAACAGCACAGCGACAAGCTGTCCGCGATCATGATCACCTACCCGTCCACCCACGGCGTGTTCGAGGAAACCGTGCGCGAGGCCTGTCAGGTCGTTCACGATCACGGCGGCCAGGTCTATATCGACGGCGCCAACATGAACGCCCAGGTCGGCATCTGCCGCCCGGGTGACTTCGGCGGCGATGTCTCGCACCTCAACCTGCACAAGACCTTCTGCATTCCCCACGGTGGCGGCGGCCCGGGCATGGGCCCGATCGGCATCAAGGCCCACCTGGCGCCGTTCGTCTCCAACCACGTGGTCACCCCGCTGGAAGGCGTGAAGCCGGAATGCACCGCCGTCTCGGCCGCCGCCTTCGGTTCCGCGGCGATCCTGCCGATCTCCTGGGCCTACATCAAGATGATGGGCGCGCAGGGGCTGCGTGAAGCCACCGAGCTTGCGATCCTCAACGCCAACTACATCGCCACGCGTCTCGATGGGCACTATCCGGTGCTCTATCGCGGCAAGAACGGCACCGTGGCGCATGAGTGCATCATCGATATCCGCCCGTTGAAGGCCGCTTCCGGCATCAGCGAGGAAGACATCGCCAAGCGCCTGATCGACTACGGCTTCCACGCGCCGACCATGTCGTTCCCGGTGGCGGGCACCCTGATGGTCGAGCCCACCGAGTCCGAATCGCTCTACGAGATCGACCGTTTCTGTGAAGCGATGATCGCGATTCGCGCCGAGATCACCCGTGTCGAGCAAGGCGAGTGGACACTGGAAGACAACCCGCTGGTGCACGCGCCGCACACCCAGGCCGACCTGATGGACGCCGAGTGGACGCGCAGCTACTCCCGCGAGATCGGTGCCTTCCCCAGCGAGCACGTCAAGGCCGCCAAGCAATGGCCGGCGGTCAACCGGGTCGACAACGTGCACGGCGATCGTCAGTTGATCTGCTCGTGCCCGAGCATCGATCTCTACCGTGATTGAGAGCCATGATTGAAAGCCGCGATTGAGAGCCAGCAATGAGGCGGTGATGAAACACTGTCGCTGATCGCTCTGGCACAAAAACGCCCCTGCCGGGAAACCGGCAGGGGCGTTGTCGTTGCTGCAGCCTTTCAGCAGGCTGTTCGATGGCGCACTGTCGCGCCAGTCGCGATTACTCCTTCCAGCTCTTGAGCAGCTCGTCGTAGGCGATGGTCTCGCCCTTGGGCTTCTCGTTGTCCAGCTTGGCCTTCGGCGCACCCGGCTGGGCGAACCAGTACTCCGCATCACGCTCCTCGTTGAGCTTCGGCCCACAGTTGTCCATCACCTTGGCGCGCTCGAGACGCTCGAGAATGCGGTCCTGCGCCTTGGCCAGGCCATCGAGGGCTTCCTGCGGCGTGGCTTCACCACTGGCGGCCTGGGAGATGTACTGCCACCACAGCTGGGCAAGCTTGGGATAATCCGGCACGTTGGTGCCGGTCGGCGACCACTGCACCCGCGCCGGGCTGCGATAGAACTCGACCAGACCGCCCAGCTTCGGCGCGGCATCGGTCATCGCCTGGGACTGGATATCCGACTCGCGGATCGGCGTCAGCCCTTCCAGCGTCTTCTTGAGCGAGACGGTCTTGGCGGTGACGAACTGCGCGTACAGCCAGGCCGCGTGACGATTCTTCTCCGGGGTGGAATCGAAGAAGGTCCAGGCGCCCACGTCCTGATAGCCAAGCTTCATGCCCTCTTCCCAGTACGGGCCATGCGGCGACGGCGCCATGCGCCACTTCGGGGTGCCATCGTCGTTGACCACCGGCAGGCCATCCCGCGTCATGTCGGCGGTAAAGGCGGTGTACCAGAAGATCTGCTGGGCGATGTTGCCCTGGGACGGCACCGGACCGGACTCGGAGAAGGTCATTCCCTGGGCTTCCGGTGGTGCGTACTTGCCCAGCCAGTCGACATACTTGGTGGTGGCATAGACGGCCGCCGGGCCGTTGGCCGCGCCGCCACGCGTCACCGAGGAGCCCACCGGCTGACATTCCTCGACACGAATACCCCACTCATCTACCGGCAGGCCATTGGGCAGGCCCTTGTCACCGGCACCCGCCATCGAGAACCAGGCATCGGTGAAGCGCCAGCCGAGTGACGGGTCCTTCTTGCCGTAATCCATGTGGCCATAGACCCGCTCACCATCGATTTCCTTGACGTCATTGGTGAAGAAGTCGGCGATGTCCTCATAGGCCGACCAGTTGACCGGCACCCCCAGCTCGTAGCCGTACTTGTCCTTGAATTGCTTCTTCAAATCTTCGCGCTCGAACCAGTCGGCACGGAACCAATAGAGGTTGGCGAACTGCTGGTCCGGCAGCTGATAGAGCTTGTCATCCGGGCCGGTGGTGAAATCCAGTCCGATGAAGTCGTCCAGATCCAGCGTCGGCGAGGTGAAGGCCTTGCCGTCGCCTTCCATCATGTCGCTGATCGGCACGACCTTGCCATAGCGGAAGTGCGTGCCGATCAGGTCGGAGTCGTTGACGTAGCCATCGTAGATATTGCGCCCGGACTGCATCTGGGTCTGCAGTTTCTCGATGACGTCGCCTTCCTGAATCAAGTCGTGGGTCAGCTTGATGCCGGTGATCTCGCTGAAGGCCTTGGCCAGCACCTTGGACTCGTATTCATGGGTGGTCAGGGTTTCCGAGGCCACCTTGATTTCCATGCCGCGCAGCGGTTCAGCGGCCTTGATGAACCATTCGAGCTCGGACATCTGCTCGTCCTTGCTCAGCGTGGAGGGTGAGAACTCCTGATCGATCCACTTCCTTGCCGCATCCTGATACTGATCGGCCATGGCCTGACTGGAAAGGCCGGCTAGCCCTGCCGCCGTGGCGAAGGCGATGGCGTAACGCAGGCGTGCGGGTCGAATGATGTGCTGACTCATGGGATGTCCCTTCATTGGCGTTATTGTTGTGTCGCGTCTTCCAACAACCACTTCCGTCAATCACGTGTCGCGCGGCGCGATTCGCCGCCTTGCTTGCTCTCGGTGCTGCTCGTCCTCCTGCCGTTGTGATCGGCTGTCGTTGGCTGCTGCCCTGTTGTCCTTGCTGCCCTGTTGTCCTTGCTGACCTGCTTGCTCTGCTGCGCTGATGCACTGACGCCCTGATGCTCAGCGGCTTGCTGTCACTCTCGCGTCTCCTGCAGCAGCTCGCGCTGGGCGCGGTAGAGCGAGGCGGGCTTCACGGCCTCGCCCGGTGACTCGACGCGGGCCTGCAAGGCATCCATCGGCGGCAAGGGGTCATACTCGGTCACGCCCTTGGCATTCATCACCCGGGCATAGTCATGGCGATTGGCGATGCCCAGCGCATGCCCGGTCGCCCCGACGACCGTCGGCATGATCACCTTGCCGAAGTGGGAGTCGGCGCGCATGAAGGGCCAGGCAGCATGCGGCTTGCCGGTATTGACCGGGTTCCACAGCACCAGCCCGCGCAGATGATTGGGCTGATGGCCGACACTGGCGCCCCAGCGGTCGCGCACATGACCGCCGCGCTTGCGATCGAACACGTTGTCGCGCGATTGCTGACCATGCAGCTCGATACCACTGTCACCGGCGTGCTCCAGTTCAAGGTAGACGTTATGGGTCGCGTAGCGGGCCACCCCGGGCGCATGCCAGGCATGACTTTGGTCGACTACCTGGCGGGCCAGTACCTGATTGCTGTCACTGATCGTCATCGCGATATGCCCGGGCTTGCCGGTCATCGTCACGTCTTCGAGTGTCAGCTGTGAACTGTGGCGCACCTTCACCCCCTGATTGAAACTGTCGAGCCGTACGTCACGTACCCAGCCATCCGTGATGCCATCCAGGTCCAGAAGACCGAAGCCGCTGTCATCCTCGGCGCTGCGGTGATGCTTGAAGTGCCCCCGCCAGTTGCCCTTGAGCGTGATGCCCTGCACCCCGACTTCCCGCGCCGGGTGCAGGCGTGCGATGCGCCACTGCTCACCGGGAAAGCGCTCATGCACCACCGGCAGCGAGAGCGTGAGGCGCTTGCCGTCACGTGCCACCACGCGGTAGCGCGCCCGCTTGATCACTCCGTCACGCTCGATCAACCAGCGTGACTCGCCGGTGCTGGCGTCCTTTTCCATCTGATAGGGTGCCAGGGCACGCGCCACTGCCTCAGGCCGCTTGTCGATGCTCTCCAGCAACACCTCGTCGCCTGGCGCGAGCGCTGCGCCATCTGTCTCATCCGCCTCACCCGCCTCACCCGCCTCATCGGCCAGCGTGATCGTGTCCTGCGTATCCGCCGGCTGCCGGTGGCTCGTCGCCGTGATGGCTTGCCATTCTTCCTGCTTGCCACCCTCGGCCAGATTACCCAGATGCAGCAGCCAGGGAGTGCTCCAGTACCAGCTGGCGTGCAACGGCAGCATCGGCCGGGTCTGCTTGAGGTGCGTGACATCACTGCCCGCGCCCATCAAGGTCCAATGACTGCCTGCCAGACTCAAGCCCTGCATCTTGAGCAATGCCTCGCGCAGCGCCTGCTGGCGTTCTGCATCCGCCACCGCGGCTTTCAGTGCCACCAGGCGGGAGTGAAACCAGTCGCGCTCGGCCGCCCCATACACCACGTAATCCCCCGCCGGGAAATACAGCACGCCGCGCCGCGCCGCGCGGTCAGCGTCATCACTGCCCTGACGTTGCCAGTCACGCATGGCGGCATGCGCCTTGAGGATCGCGCGGCGATCGCTCAGGGTGTCACTGCCATCCGCGCCGTAGGCCGTGACATCGAACCGGCGCAGCGCGCCCTTTTCGCTCTCACCTGCTGTGCCCTTTTCTGCCTCGCCCTTTCCTGGCGCTTCACCAGCATCATGTGGCTCAAGCTCAAGTGCCGGCAGTGCCTCGCCCTGGTGGTAGCCAGCGCGGTAAACGTCTGGCAGTGGCAGTGGCTTGCGCGCCTCGGGTGAGCGGGTCTGATTGGCCTGCCACACGCGCTGATACTGCTGCCACAATGTTGATTGCCCTGCATCTTCCGTCTCGACATCCCCGACCTGCTGATCAGGCGTCGCGGTGCCCGGGCTTTCGAGCGGTGTACCAGCCCACCAACCGAGGGCGACAACGCAGGCAATGCTCAGCCCTGTCACGCCCGCCCAGAGACGACGGCGGTTCTTGCGGCCCGGCGAGGGAGAGTCGCCACGTGAAGCGCCATGTAAAGCACCCTTTGAAGCACTACCTGTAGACGAGCGATGCGGTGAGCTAGATGACGACATGCAACGAGATTCCAGAGCGGCGAATGTCACTGGCGGATGCCAGTCAGAACCGCTTGGGACTCCCCTCAGGCTGTCCGGTTCCGTGTTGCCACCGGGCGACGCTGCCTGTCGTCAGCGCTCTGTCCTCTCCACATCTCCCCGCATTTCATCCCCACTTCATCAACACCAGCATCCAGACGACACACACGATGCTGATCATCCACAGCACCTGATCGGTAAAGCCCAACCACAGCAGATGCAGCCAGCCGCTGGAGAGCAGCCCGATGAACAGTCTGTCGCCCCGCGTGGTCGCGATGGGCAGAAATCCCTGCCGACTCAGCGTCGGGGTCACGAACTGCCAGGCAGTCATGCCCAGCAGCAGGGTGCCGATACCGGCAAAGAAGAGTGACGTGGGCAGTGTCCAGGCCATCCATTCCATCATCATGTCCTCTTGTGGGCCGCCAGCAGAGACTTGCTGACGGCAATGACAGCGGCGCTCGGCCTGGTGCCGATCACACCCGGCCCAGGGCGAAGCCCTTGGCGACATGGTTGCGCACGAAGTAGATCACCAGAATGCCGGGAATCAGCGTCAGGGCACCGGCGGCGGCCAGCACGCCCCAGTCGATGCCCGAGGCCGAGACCGTTCGCGTCATCACCGCCGCTATCGGTTTCGCCTCCGTCGAGGTCAAGGTTCGCGCCAGCAACAGCTCCACCCACGAGAACATGAAGCAGAAGAAGGCGGTCACCCCGATGCCCGGGCGAATCATCGGAATGAACAGCGTCAGGAAGAAACGCGGGAAGCTGTAGCCGTCGATATAGGCCGTCTCATCGATCTCCTTGGGCACGCCGGACATGAAGCCTTCCAGAATCCAGACCGCCAGCGGCACGTTGAACAGACAGTGCGCGAGTGCCACCGCCAGCGGAGTATCGAACAGTCCCACCGAGGAATAGAGCTGGAAGAACGGCAGCAGGAAGACCGCCGGCGGCGCCATGCGATTGGTCAGCAGCCAGAAGAACAGGTGCTTGTCGCCCAGGAAGCGATAGCGCGAGAAGGCATAGGCCGCCGGCAGCGCCACCGCCAGCGAGATGAGCATGTTGAGCACCACGTAGCTCATCGAGTTGAGGTAGCCCATGTACCAGCTGGGGTCGGTGAAGATCACCCGATAGTTGTCGAAGGTGAAGTTCTCGGGCCACAGGGTCAGGCCGCCGAGAATCTCCTGATTCGACTTGAAGGACATGATCAGCAGCCAGTAGATCGGCACCAGCAGGAACAGCAGATAGATCGTCATTACCAGACGCTTGCGTGTGGTCATCACTCGTCTCCTCAGGCGTCGTCACTGTCCTGATGGGTCATGGCGGTATAGAACAGCCACGAGACCAGCAGGATGATGAGGAAGTAGATCAGCGAGAAGGCAGCGGCACGTCCGAGATCGAACTGGCCGATCGCCATCTGGGTCAAGGTCTGGGACAGGAAGGTGGTGGTGGTACCCGGCCCGCCACCGGTGAGCACGAAGGGCTCGGTGTAGATCATGAAGCTGTCCATGAAGCGCAGCATGATGCCGATCAACAGCACGCTCTTGAGCTTGGGCAGCTGGATGTAGCGGAACACGGCCCAGGGCGAGGCTCGGTCGATGCGCGCGGCCTGGTAATAGACATCGGGAATGGCACGCAGCCCCGAATAGCACAGCAGCGCCACCAGCGACGTCCAGTGCCAGACATCCATCACCAGCACCGTCACCCAGGCGTCAGCCGGATTGGAGGCGTAGTTGTAGTCGATGCCCAGCTGGCCCAGCGCCCAGCCGTAGAGACCGATGTCCTCACGACCGATGATCTGCCAGATGGTGCCGACCACGTTCCAGGGAATCAGCAGCGGCAAGGCCAGCAGAATCATGCACAGCGAGACCATGAAGCCCTTGCGCGGCATCGAGAGCGCCACGGCGACCCCCAGTGGAATCTCGATGGCCAGCACCGCGAAGGAATAGACGAACTGACGGATCAGCGAGTCGTGCAGGCGCTCGTCACGCAGGATCTCGCGATACCATTCGGTGCCGACGAAGAAGCGCGTGGAGGGATCGAAGATGTCCTGCACTGAGTAGTTGACCACCGTCATCATCGGGATGATGGCCGAGAACGCCACCACGATGACCACCGGCAGCACCAGCCACCAGGCGCGATTGTTGTGTGTGCGTTGCATCAGGCGTTTCCTCCCGGCCGCTGGTCATCTTCCCCTCTGACAGGGCCGCTACTCTCACCTCTGGCAAGGCTGTCCGCCTCGCCACTGTCGTGTGCGCCAGCCTGTGACAGGTCCAGCAGATGCTCATCGAGATAGAAGCGCTGCCAGCGGGCCGGCAGACGCAGGCGCACGCGGCCTGCTGGAATCGGCGCATCTTCCTCGATACGCGCCTTGAACAGGCAGCCGCCGCCGATGTCGAGATCCACCACCTTGTAGGTGCCAAGATCCTGCACCAGCGTGACCTGACCACTCAGCCAATGCTCGCGGGTGTCGGGAACCGCCGCCGCTGGTGAACTGTCGCTGGCCTCGAGCTCGACGAATTCCGGCCGGATGCCCAGCTTCAACTCGCCCTTGCGCTCCGCCAGTGTCGCCAGCAGCGCCGGTGGGAGATGCAGCAAGGGCGCATCCTCCCCCGTGCCGAGCCGCACGCCCTGTGATTCCAGCGTGATGCTGGCCAGGTTCATGCCTGGCGAGCCGATGAAGTAGCCCACGAAGGTGTGCGCGGGGTCCTCGAACAGCTCGCGCGGGGTGCCGAACTGCACGATGCGGCCCTCGTACATCACCGCGATCTTGTCGGCGAAGGTCGAGGCCTCCAGCTGATCATGGGTGACGTAGACCATGGTGATGTTGAACTGCTCATGGATCTGCTTGAGCTTGCGGCGCAGCTTCCACTTGAGGTGGGGGTCGATGACCGTCAGTGGTTCATCGAACAGGATGGCGGCCACGTCATCGCGCACCAGGCCACGGCCCATCGAGACCTTCTGCTTCTCGTCGGCCGTCAGGTTGCTGGCACGCCGCGTCAGTAGGTCTTCCAGCTCCAGCACCTGGGCGATCTCACGCACCCGGGACTGCACCTTGTGCTCCGGCTGGCGCTGATTGCGCAGCGGGAAGGCCAGATTGTCGAAGACCGTCATGGTGTCGTAGACCACCGGGAACTGGAAAACCTGGGCGATGTTGCGCTCTTCCGGCGGCAGCCGATTGACCACGCGATCATCGAAGCGCACCTCGCCCTCGGAGGGGGCCAGCAGACCGGAGATGATGTTGAGCAGCGTGCTCTTGCCACACCCCGACGGGCCGAGCAGTGCATAGGCGCCGCCCTGCTGCCAGACATGATTCATGCGCCGGATGGCGTAATCACTGTCCGCGGTGGGCGCCGCCAGGTAGCTGTGCGCCAGATCATTGAGGTGTATTTCCGCCATCAGGCCAGCCCTCCGCCAGTCGTGGTGGGTCGCTCGGGCGAGCGGATCAGTGCCCCATCGCCATGCTGTTCCGCCCCGTCACCGCCATCGGCGGCATAGACGAACAGCTTGTGGGCGGGGGCATAGACGCGGATGGCATCATCCACGGCGAAGTCGTGGATGCCGGCCAGATGCAGGACCAGCGAGTGATCGGCATTGCTGACATGCAGGAAGGTCTCGGAGCCGGAGATCTCGGCGATATCCACCGTGACGGCGAACTCCAGATCATCATCGGCCAGTGGTGCCAGCCCCAGATGGCTGGGGCGGATGCCGAAGCGGTAGGCCCCGCTCTCGATCCCCGCCAGTGGCGTGGGCAGCACGAAACGACTGCCCTGCTCGCCGGCACTGGCCGCGCCGGAGAACGCCAGCTCACGTCCGCGCACCTCGGCCTCGAACAGATTGATCTGCGGCTCGGAGTAAAGCTTCGCCGCCTCGACACTCAGCGGATGATGGTAGACGGCTTCGGTAAGCCCGGACTGCAGCACCCGCCCTTCATGCATCAGGGTGGTGGTGCCGCCGAGTGCCAGCGCCTCGCCGGGCTCGGTAGTGGCGTAGACGGCAATGGTGTTGCGGGTCGCGAACAGGCTGCGCATCTCGTGGCGCAGCTCTTCGCGCAGCTTGTAGTCGAGATTGACCAGCGGCTCATCGAACAGCACCAGGTCGGCGTCCTTGACCAGCGCCCGCGCCATGGCCGTGCGCTGCTGCTGGCCACCGGACAGCTCCGCCGGCTGACGCGCAAGAAACTGCTCGATGTGCAGCATCTCGGCGATCTCGTGCACGCGGCGACGGATTTCCTCCGGCGCCATGCGCGCCAGCTTCAGCGGCGAGGCGATATTGTCGTAGACGCTCAGGCTCGGGTAGTTGATGAACTGCTGATAGACCATCGAGATGTTGCGCTCGCGCACCGGACGACCGGTCACGTCCTCGCCGTTCATCACGATGCGCCCGTCACTGGGCACATCGAGACCCGCCATCAGGCGCATCAGCGACGTCTTGCCGGACAGGGTGCGTCCCAGCAGCACATTGAAGGAGCCGGGCTCGAAGGTCAGGTCCACCCTGTCGATATGGGTCTCGCGGCCAACCCGGCGGGTGACCGCCTCAAGGCTCAAGGACATGGCGCTGTCTCGTCTGGTGAAAGTCATCGGGGCAAGGACACGGCCAACCACTGCCGAGTGTTCACACCCACCTGGTGACTATCCTCAAGCGAACCCTGTGCCAGCCGCGCGCAAACCTGTGCCCACAGACACCCTCCATCAGCCCTCGAAGGGCGCCGGATTCCGCTCTTCTGTCGATCATTCAGCCACTTGCCAGATGCGACCAAGGCAGGGGCAGACCATGGTCTAGCCCGTCATCCGCCGCGTCTGCCGCTACTCTGATGAACAGTGTCTGAACACTGGAGTTCTCGGAACTGAACACTCACCACGCACAAGTGAACATTGCCGTGAACACTCCCCCAGACCGAAAACAGCATCGATAACAGCACCAATAACAACAGAGGCCTGAAAGGCCCGCCGCACAAGGGACGTCGCATGCCACTACCCCACGCCGCCAAGCACTCAGCCCGCCACGCAGAAGATCAGGCACTCGATCCAGGCGCCGCCTGCGCAACGTCTGCGGCGGCGCTTCCCCCTGCTTCCTCCTCTTCTGTTCCCTCTTCTTTCCCCTCGGCGCTGCCGCCCTCAACCCTCAGGTGTCCGCCGGAGGAGCTCGTCTGGCGGCAGCGTCAGGCCGCCAGCCTGATGGCGACGGTGGCGTCAGCGGTGGCCGGCCATACCCTCAACCTGCTCGATCACTGGCAGGCGTGTCTGGTACTGACCGACCGCGACGGCGTGGTGCTGGCAAGCTACGGCCATCAACAGCTGCTGGGCAATGACGCCGCCCTGTTGCACCCCGGCGCGCGCTGGCGTGAGGAGTCGCTGGGTCACAACGCCATCGCCGAGACCCTGAATGCGCCGCGCGCCAATCGCCTGGCACGCATCGCCCTCGAGGCGCATGACGCCGAATGCCTCAAGGGGCTGGCCAGCGCCAGTGCCGCACTGCTAGCCCCCGCCAGCTGGAGTGCCAGTCGCGGCCTGACACCCGGCGCCTGCGAGGGGTGCCTGGGACTGATCTGCGATCCCTACCGTGTGCGCCAGTACAGCCTCGGCATGCTCGGGGTACTGGCGGATGACATCGAGCAACGCCGTCTGGGCGAGGCGCATGGGCACGACCATCACCTGTTGCGCCTGCATCTCAACCGCTCGCAGCTGGACTCGCCCAGCGCGGCCCTGCTGGCCATCACACCGCAAGGTCAGGTCGCGGCTGCCAGTCGCCGGGGACTGCAGCTGCTGGCGGCTCACATTGAACTCACGCCCGCCTCCGACAGCGCAGACAACGCATCGAACAGCGCGGCCAATGCATCGAACAGCACAGCCCATGCAGCGGACAGCGACAGCTGCGCCACCCGCGATGACATCCACCTGCTGCTGGGCCAGCCGCTGGCACGCTGGCAGCTGGACTGGGCGCCGCTGGCCCAGCTTGCCGAGGCGCAGTGCCTGACGCTCACACAGCACCCGCGCTTAACGGGCTACACCCTGTGCGCAGCCCCGCCCAGGCCACGGGTCGTGGCCCGTGCGCCGGCCGAGCGCTCCGCAAGCCAGCCACCGACCGAGACCGCCACTCGAGAGACTGCGTGCCACCCGAGCCTTGCGCGCCTGCATCATGGCGATGCCGGCTGGGCCAGGGTCTGCGAACTGCTGGCGCGGCTGGTGAACGCCCGCCTGCCACTGCTGCTGCAGGGCGAGACCGGCGTCGGCAAGGAGGAAGTGGTCAAGGCGCTGCATCAGGCCAGTCATCGCGCCCATCAGCCGCTGGTCGCCATCAACTGCGCCGCCTTGCCTGATGAGCTGGTCGAGGCCGAACTGTTCGGCTATCGGCGCGGCGCCTTTACCGGTGCCGACCCCGCCGGACGCGAAGGCCGCCTGCTCGAGGCCAATGGCGGGCGCCTGTTTCTGGATGAGATCGGCGACATGCCACTGCATGTGCAGGCGCGTCTGCTGCGCGTGCTGCAGGAGCGTGAAGTCACCCCGCTGGGCGGCGGCAAGCCGCAGCGGGTCGATTTCGAACTGGTGGCCGCCACCCATCAGCCCCTCAGCGAGCTGGTCAATGCGGGACGCTTCCGGGCAGATCTCTACTATCGCCTGTGCGGCGCCACCATTGCCCTGCCGCCGCTGAGGGAGCGTCACGACATCGCCGGCCTGAGTCGTGCCCTGCTGACCAGGCTGTGCGGGGAGCAGCAACGTGAGCTGCCGCGCATCACGCCCGCCTTCCTCGATCGCCTCACCCAGCATGACTGGCCCGGCAACGTGCGCGAGCTGGACAACGTGCTGCGTCTGGCGCTGGCACTGTGCGACGGGCCGGCCCTGGAGCCGTGCCATGTGATGCTGGCGGGCGACTGTCTCGCATCACAGGGCGACTGCCTCGCGGTAGAAGGCGACTGTCCCGCAGCAGAGGGCGAGCTTGCCCGCCAGCCCTCGCAACCCAGCGGCCTGCCCTCGTTGCATGATCTCTCCAGCGCCGAGGAGCTGCAAAGTGCGCTGGACGCGCTGGGCGGCAACGTCTCGCGTCTCGCGCGGGAGCTGGGCATCAGTCGCACCACGCTCTACAAGCGACTCGGCGCGGCCTGACGCAGCAGGCTTCTCCTCAAGCCCTGTCTCCAAGCCCTGTCTCCAACCTATCTTCAAGCCCTGGCCCTGAAACGCCCGCGCCCCCGCAGACAGACTCTGCGGGGGCGCGGGCGTTTCTTGCGACTCCTGTTTCTCACCGCTATCAAGCGCTCAGCACTCAAGAGCAGAGGGTAGAGGACAAAGATCAGCTCGGCGTCAGGCCGCGCAGACGTTCATTGCGACGGCGAATCAGCTCCAGTGTCGTCAGCAGCAGGATCGAGACCAGTACCAGCAGCGTGGCCACCGCCAGGATCGTCGGGCTGATCTCCTCGCGGATACCGGACCACATCTGGATCGGAATGGTGGTCTGCGCCGGCCCGGCGATGAACAGCACCACCACGACTTCATCGAACGAGGTGATGAAGGCGAACAGCGCACCGGACACCACTCCCGGCGTCACCAGCGGCAGGATGATGCGGAAGAAGGTGCGACTCGGACTGGCCCCCAGCGAGTGCGCCGCACGCGTCAGAGAATGATCGAAGCCGGACAGCGTCGCCGTCACCGTGATCACCACGAAGGGAATGCCCAGCGCCGTGTGCGCCAGAATCACGCCCAGGTAGGTCTGGGTCAGCCCCAGTTTCGAGAAGAAGAAGAACATCGCCGCGGCGCTGATGATCAGCGGCACGATCATCGGCGAGATCAGGATCGCCATGATGGTATTGCGAAACGGCATGAAACGGCTGGAAAGCCCCAGTGCGGCAAGTGTGCCCAGTACCGTGGCCAGCACCGTCGCGCACACCGCCACGATGATGCTGTTCTTGATCGAGCGCATCCACTCATCCGAGGTGAAGAACTCCTGATACCAGCGCAGCGAGTAGCCATCGGGGTCCAGCGACAGCATCTTCTCCGAGAAGGTGAAGTAGGGTTCGGCATTGAACGAGAGCGGAATGATCACCAGGATCGGCCCGATCAGGAACAGGAAGATCAGCGCGCACAGCACGCAGAACACCCAATGCCAGATCCGCTCACCACGAGTTGCATAGGAAGGTATGGCCATCTGTCACCCCAGTTTGACCTTGTCCACACCGATCAGACGGTTGTAGACGAGATAGAAGAGGATCACCACGACCAGCAGAATCGAGCCAATGGCCGCTGCCAGCCCCCAGTTGAGCGAGGTCTGCATGTGATAGGCGATGAAGTTGGTGATGAAGCGGCCCGACTGCCCGCCCACCAGTGCCGGCGTGATGTAGTAGCCGATGGAGAGGATGAAGACCAGAATCGAGCCCGCCCCGATGCCCGGCAGGGTCTGCGGGAAGTAGACGCGCCGGAAGGCGGTGATCGGCCCGGCGCCCAGCGAGCGCGCCGCGTGCATGTAGCTGGGCGGGATGGTCTTCATCACCGAGTACAGCGGCAGGATCATGAACGGCAGCAGGATGTGGGTCATCGCGATGATGGTGCCGGTCTTGTTGTAGATCATCTGGATACGCGCCTCCTCGGCGAGTATCCCGACGCCCACCAGCATGTCATTGAGCACCCCCTGCTGCTGCAGGATCGCGATCCAGGTGGTGGTTCGCACCAGCAGCGAGGTCCAGAACGGCAGCAGCACCAGAATCATCAGCAGATTGCCGCGACTGGCCGGCAGGGTCGCCAGCAGCCAGGCCACCGGATAGGCCAGCAACAGACACAGCCCGGTGATCGCCGCGCTCATCCAGAAGGTGCGGATGAACAGCGAGACGTGGATCTGCAGATACTCCGGTTTCTCGACGATCTCCCCTGTCGGTGAGAACTGACGATCCACCGCCGCCAGATAGTAGGAAGCGGTGAGAGGCGACGATTCGCGCTTGATCAGACGCCAGATATCCGGGTCCTCCCAATCCTCATCGGCCTTGATCAGCGCGGCCTTGTAAGGGGCCTCCATGCGACCGGCACGGCGGGCGCTCTTCATGAACAGCGACCGCATGCCGGACTTTTCGTAGTTGAGACGCGAGGCGACGCGCCCGAGATTGCGCGCCTTGAGTCCCGCGGCCAGATCCTGCGCCAGGGCGGCGTAGGCGGCCTCTTCCGGCAACCCTTCGCCGTCCCAGTCGACCAGCACCTCGCTGGTGCGCGGCAGATAGGTGGAGACTTCCGGGTTGTCGACACTGCGTGACAGCA
Organism: Cobetia sp. 29-18-1; assembly: GCF_029846405.1. NCBI lineage: Bacteria > Pseudomonadati > Pseudomonadota > Gammaproteobacteria > Oceanospirillales > Halomonadaceae > Cobetia > Cobetia sp. 29-18-1. The sequence continues at coordinate 34,694 of NZ_JARWKS010000018.1, read as the reverse complement.
TGTCGAAGATGGGCATGACGAATGCCAGCCCGATGAAGACCAGCAACGGTGCCACCAGCAGCAACGCCTTGATGCGGCTGCGGCGGATGGCGCGATTGAGGCTCTGTTTCAGCGGTACGCCATCGGCGGTGGTCAGCGCCGCGCCGGGGGCACCATTGGGGTCATGTGCTGCGCTTCCGGACGTGGCCGGGGCGGAGGAATCGCTCATCCTGCACTCCTTGATCGGCTATCCGAGGATGCCTAGGCCGCCAGCCGGCTTCCGCGTGACAGTGACGGAAGCCAACCTGGCGGAATCGAGCATGGCCGACGGGCCATCAGGCATGATCAAAAAGGCCCCGGCGCGCAGGTGTGCGCCACCGGGGCCAGCGGGTCAGTGCAGGGGTCAGCGTGCCAGCCAGGCGTTGAAGCGCTGGCTCAGCTCATCGAGGTTGTCGGCCCAGAATTCGTCATCCTTGGGGATGGCGGTCTCGAAGTTGGGGCCATAGGTGGGCATGTGCGGCTTCATGTCGATGCCGGTGTCCGCATGGGTCGAGACCAGTGCCGCGGAGGAGGTACGCGCCGGCCCGTAGGAGATGTACTTCGCCTGATCCGCCAGACGCTGGGTATCGGTGGCGAACATCAGGTAATCCTTGACCTTGTCGAGCTTGCCGGTCGGGACGACCCAGCCATCCAGCTCGAAGACCTGGGCATCCCAGACGATGGAGAATGGCTGCTTCTCGTTGACCTCGGCATCGAAGATGCGTCCGTTGTAGGCCGAGGCGAAGGCCACTTCCTTGTCCGCCAGCAGCTGCGGCGGCTGTGCGCCCTCTTCCCACCAGATCACGCTGTCCTTGATGGTATCGAGCTTGGCGAAGGCACGTTCGATGCCTTCCTCGGAATCCAGCATCTCGTAGACATCTTCCGGGGCCACGCCATCGGCTACCAGCGCCCACTCCATGTTGTTGATCGGCTTCTTCTGCAGCGCACGCTTGCCGGGGAATTCCTCGAGATTGAAGACGTCATCGATGGAATCCGGCTGCTTGTCCTCGGGGAACATCTCGGTATTGAAGGCCACGATGTTGGAGTAGACGATCTGCGGCACGAAGCACTCGCTGAGCGAATTCTCGATGAAGTCCTCGCTGGCCGGCGTGCCATCCGGCGCTGCCGCGAACAGGGTGTCCGGGTCCAGCGGCTCGATCAGGCCTTCCGAACAGGCGATCAAGGCATCACTGGGGAGCATGTCGACCAGGTCCCAGGTGACGTTGCCGGCCTGGACCTGTGCGCGCAGACCGGACAGCGCATTGGATGACTTGTCGATATTGACGACGGTGTCGCCGCTCTTCTCCTCCCAGGGCTCGTGATAGGCCTTGTTCTGGCTGTCGGTATAGGCGCCGCCCCACGAGACGATATTGAGCGTCTCGGCCTGGGCCGCTCCGGCGCTCATGCCGGCCGCTGCCACGGCGACCGCCAGCAGGCTGCGCAGCGGCATGCCCGGGCGCGAGGTAGTGAATGACGCGGTGAACTGATTGATGACTGACATGGATGAATCTCCCTGATTTCTTGTTGTTGTGCTGCACTCTTGTCGCGAAATCTGCTCTTGCTCTGCTGAGGAAGCGTGCTTCACCTCCCTTGCTGCTTTTCCTTTCTCGCCTGTCCTTTTCTCGCCTGTTCTTCTGGTCTGCTCTGACCCTTGCTGGCCTCAGGCATCCAGTGCCCGGCAGTCGCAGGCGTCCCATCCCACCTGCAGGGTCTGCCCGGGCCGCAAGGGCGGATAACCCTCGGCGTTGGGTGTCTTGATGATGAATTCGTCACTGCCACACACCGCCACGCGCGTGCGCAGATGATCTCCAAGATAGATCACCTCGAGCACCTCGGCGGAGAAGACATTGTCGGGAGGGCTTGGCGTGCCCGCGGCGCCTGGCTCTTCCGCCGACAGCAGGCGCACCCGCTCCGGGCGCAGTGACAGCTGGGTGCGCTCGCCGACCTCATTGACGGCCACCTTGAGCGCTCGTACCTGCTCGCCACTGTCGAGGGTCACCGTGCAATGTTCACCCTGAGCGTCGAGCTGCGATACCTGGCCGTTGAGGCGATTGTTCTCGCCGATGAAATAGGCGACGAAGGCATTCTCCGGCGCTTCATACAGCGCCTCGGGGGTTGCCAGCTGCTGGACGATGCCGTCATTGAAGACCGCGATGCGGTCCGACATGGTCAGCGCTTCCGTCTGATCATGGGTCACGTAGAGCATGGTGACGCCGAGGCGCTGGTGGATGCGCTTGATCTCGAACTGCATCTCTTCGCGCAGGTTCTTGTCCAGCGCCCCCAGCGGTTCATCCATCAGCACCAGCTCCGGCTCGAAGACCAGCGCACGGGCCAGAGCGACCCGCTGCTGCTGCCCGCCGGAGAGCTGCCCCGGACGGCGATCGCCGAATTCGCCGAGTCGCACCATGTCCAGCGCGTTGGCCACCTTGGTCGAGATTTCCTCCTTGCTCATGCCGCGCACTTCCAGCGGGAAGGCCAGATTCTCGGCCACGCTCATGTGCGGAAACAGCGCATAGTTCTGGAAGACCATGCCGATACCGCGCTTGTGCGGTGGCAAGTCATTGATGGGGGTACCGTCGAGGAGGATGTCGCCGTGGGTCGGCGTTTCGAAGCCTGCCATCATCATCAGGCAGGTGGTCTTGCCGGAACCGGACGGCCCCAGCAGGGTGACGAACTCGCCGCGCTGGACTTCAAGATTGAAGCCCTTGACCACCAGCGTTTCGCCGTCATAGCTCTTTTGCACATCATTGAAGATCGCGAAGCAGGAGCTGGTCTCCTGCGGCGCGTCGGGCTCAGCAGTCGTGACCATGCGTGGTATCCATACGTGTTGTTGTTATCGTGGAGCATGTGATCGAACAGGCTTCACCGGCCCTGATCGCTGCCCTCAGTCCCATTTGACCCTACGGGGGCAAGCGAGAGGCGACAAGCGCCACGCTCGCTGAAAAGCGTTGAAATCAGGCTATGCGAAAGTCTACATGTTGAACTACCGTCGCCTGCCATTCGCCAGGGCCCTCGGCATCCACCGCCGCTGAATCACCGACGCCACATGGCGCTTCCCCGGTGAGCGCCCACTGAAAAGCCCCCGCTGCACACAAGGCAGCGGGGGCTTCGGGTCTTTCAACTCTGGGTTGCCCGAGGTGGGCAGCCATATCAGAGCCTCTGGGGCTCAGCGGCGGTCAGAACTTGGTAATGACCCACACCGCGTGGATGATCCCCGGCAGGAAACCGAAGCAGGTCAGGATGATGTTGATCCAGAAATGCTTGTTGGCGACACCCACCTGCATGAGAACGCCCAGCGGCGGCAGGATGATGGCCAGAATGATGCGAATGATATCCATGAGTTGCTCCTTGCGATTGTGACAACCGTGACTCCACGGAGGTCATGAATGTTCGGTACTCGTGTTGATCAGTGTCCTTCTTGATCACTGTCCTTCTTGATTACTGCCCGTCTTGATCAGCGTCGGCCTTGTCGACGTCATCGTCGTGCGCTGAGGCGGATCCGCCGGCGCGGGCCTGACGATCGATCTTCTGGGACAGCTTCTCGGAGTCCGCGGCCAGCTGCTCGTGGTAGCGCTCCCAGTCTTCCCAGTCATGCGGCGTCCCGGTGCGTGGCCGATGGCTGCCGGACTCACGTGCACGTGCCCAGGCATGTTCTTCCAGACTCTGAGGCTTGTCCTCCTCCTTGTCCTTGTCGCCGTCCAGGCCGTGCTTCGCCATGTACTCTCGTGCGTTCATCTATTGCCTCGCTTGCCAGACTCGACGCCTGACGATGCTGTGACGTACCCACTACCTATGGCTGACAGAGGTAAATATCAAGTCTGTATAACTATTTCCGGCAGAAAAGCCGCTTGCCGGCCAGCACGTTCCTGCCGAGAACAAGGCCATGAGCCAGCCCACGCCTGAATGTCAGCACCATCATCAAGAAAAGCTATCGCCTCGCTTGATGCAATCAAATTCACCCACGAGAGGCTTGCCCCTAGACTGGCTCCAGTTTCGCAAGGCACTGATTTCTCATGCACTCGACATTGTCATCGAGCCTCAGTCGCCTGCCATCCCCTTTAGATACGTCTCATCGAGACCGGAGCCAATTTCATGCAACTCGAATCACACGAAGGCCAGCAGGTCCCGAACGTCAGCTTCAAGATCCGTCGCGACGGCCGTCTGGTCGAGCGCACCAGCGAGGAGATCTTCTCGGGCCGCAACGTGGTGGTCTTCGCCCTGCCGGGCGCCTTCACCCCGACCTGTTCCTCCACTCACCTGCCGCGCTACAACGAGCTGGCCGATCGCTTCTATGCTGTCGGCGTCGACGAGATCGTCTGCCTGTCCGTCAATGACGCCTTCGTCATGGAATCCTGGGGCGAGCATCAGGAAGCCGAGAACCTGAGCCTGATCGCCGATGGCAACGGTGACTTCGCCGCCGGCATGGGCATGCTGGTCGACAAGAGCGACATCGGTTTCGGCAAGCGCAGCTGGCGCTATTCCATGCTGGTACGCAACGGCGTGGTCGAGAAGCAGTTCATCGAGCCGCAGAAGCCGGGCGACCCCTTTGAAGTCTCCGACGCCGATACCATGCTCGACTATCTGGCCCCGGACGCCGGCCGTCCCAGCTTCGCTACCCTGTTCAGCAAGCCGGGCTGCCCGTACTGCGCACGTGCGAAGCAGATGCTCGACGAAGCACGCATCAGCTACGAAGTCATCGAAGTCGGCACCCGCGGCGTGACCTCACGCACCCTGCGCGCCATGACCGGTCAGGCCACCGTGCCGCAGGTCTGGATCGACGGCGAGCATGTCGGCGGCAGCGATGAAGTCGCCCGCTACTTCGGCAGCCTGACCAGCGCTTGAACGCATCACGCTGACAGGCCCCGATAACTTTCTCTTTTCATCACGCGCGGGCCACGCTCGCGCTTGAGACCCCATTGTCAGGTGCGCCGCTGGCGCGCCTTGAGGAGTACGACGTGAACGAACGCCAGGTTGAAGTCGCCATCATCGGTGCAGGCAGTGCCGGTCTGGGTGCCTATCGCGCCGCCAAGGCACACACCGATTCCGTGGTCATGATCGAAGGCGGCCCCTACGGCACCACCTGTGCCCGTGTCGGCTGCATGCCGTCCAAGCTGCTGATCAGTGCGGCCGAAGCCGCGCATCACGCCCGTGATACCGCACCGTTCGGCATCAATATCGAAGGCGAGGTCAAGGTGGATGGCCGCGCCGTGATGGACCGCGTCAAGCGTGAGCGCGACCGCTTCGTCGGCTTCGTGGTCGAGTCCGTGGAAGGCATCCCCTCCCACGACAAGCTGCGCGGCAATGCGCGTTTCGAGACCGCCAACAGCCTGATCATCGGCGACAATGAGACCCGCGTCACCTTCGAGCGTGTCGTGATCGCCACCGGCTCACGCCCCAGCTACCCGGGCTTCTTCGAGAATGCCGGTGACCGCCTGATCATCAACGACAGCGTCTTCGACTGGGACGACCTGCCGGAATCCGTCGCCGTCTTCGGCCCGGGCGTCATCGGGCTGGAGCTGGGCCAGGCGCTCACGCGTCTCGGCGTGCGCATCCGCATGTTCGGTGTCGGCGGCGCCATCGGCCCGCTGCGTGACGAGAAGCTGCGTGCCAATGCCGATCGCGTCTTCAACGAGGAGTTCTATCTCGACCCGGACGCCAAGGTCGAGAAGATCGAACGCGTCGAGGACGAGAACGGCGCCGGTGTCGAGATCACCTTCATCGAGCGTGGCAGCGAAGCACGTCTCACCGAGCGTTTCGACTACCTGCTCGCGGCCACCGGCCGTCGCCCGAACGTCGATCGCCTCAATATCGAGGCGCTGGGTCTGAAGCTGGACGAGCGCGGCGTGCCGATCTTCAATCGTCACACCCTGCAGACTCGTCTGAGCGACGACACGCCGAGCCATGTCTTCATCGCCGGTGACGCCAACAACGACCTGCCGCTGTTGCACGAAGCCTCCGATGAGGGCCGTATCGCCGGTGACAACGCCGGTCGCTTCCCCGACGTGCGTGCCGGTCAGCGCAAGAGCACCATCGCCGTCGTGTTCAGTGATCCGCAGATGGCCACCATCGGCCTCTCGACCGCCGAGATCGAACAGCGCTACGGTGCCTGCGACTGCTACGCGGTGGGCGAAGTCGACTTCACCGGCCAGGGTCGCTCCCGCGTGATGCGCATGAACAAGGGCATGCTGCGCGTCTATGGCGAGCAAGGCACCGGCCTGCTGCTGGGCGCCGAGATCTTCGGTCCGCGTGCAGAGCACCTCGCCCACCTGCTGGCCTGGTCCCATCAGCAACGCATGACCATCGAGCAGATGCTGGAAATGCCCTTCTATCACCCGGTGATCGAGGAAGGCCTGCGCACCGCGCTGCGTGACCTCAACGCAAACCTGCAGCTGGGCCCGGCCATCGTCGAGCGCTGCATGGAATGCGGTCCGGGTGACTGATACCCCCTCAAGGCAACGGGACGCGCAGCTCACGCAGTGATGCCCTATGCTCTGAACAGATGTTGAATGTCGCCGGCAGTCACGAAAGTGGCTGCCGGCATTCATCTCACGGCTCCCTCACCGGAGAGTCGAAGAGCAGTGACGCAGGAGACCTGCCCATGAAAGCCACCCAGCTCAAGGTGCCATCGACCCTTCGCGACATCATGTCCCGCGACTGTTATCGCGTAAAGGCGCGCACCAGCATTCTCGAACTCGCCCAGGGCCTGACCCACCACCGTCTGCCCGGCGTGCCGGTCGTGGATGACCTGGACCGCCTGATCGGCTTCATCTCCGAACAGGACATCCTCGGCAAGCTGCTCGACAGTGCCTATCACTGCGGCCAGCATGCCCAGGTCGGCGACCTGATGCGTCACGAAGTCCTCAGCGTCGGCCCGAATGACAGCATCACGGATCTGGCGCAGCACATGAATGGCCAGCGTCCCAAGGTCTATCCGGTGGTCGAGCAGGGCCGCCTGATCGGCATGGTCACCCGCCGCGATGTCCTGAGTGCGCTGCTGGTGATGCAGAACGGCTGTTGAGACAGTTCACCCATCAAGAAACTGCTTAGAGCCAGACCAAACGTACAGAGCCCCCAGCGGTCATCACCGCTGGGGGCTCTGTACGTGATCGCTGAGAAAACCGAGTGCACCGAGAGCGCCTTCAGCATGCTTGCACCAGCAGGCCAACGCCTCGAAGATTACCCAATGGCTAATCAATCTCTGCCGCCAGCCTGACGCCCATCAATTTACGCGCCGCAACCCGAGGCGGTGACAGTCGCTGTAAAGCGCTGTGTCGCGCCCTGCCACCAAGGCCTCTGGCCACAGTGAAAGTCGCTGAAACCTTGGGAGAATCCAAACGCCCCAGGCGAAAACCTGCCAAAGCCCGCGTATTTCAGGCATAAAAAAATCCGCCAGGAAAACCGTGGCGGACCAAAGAACAGTTAAAGCCAGACATAACATCGCGATAACATCATGTCCTTGCTTACTATGACTGCACCTTTTGCATTTCTATCCCGACGGTTGCCAAAAAATTCGGTCTTTTTTGTCACTGACCTTTACGGAATGTGAAAGCTGGGCTACGTGCGTTGCCAGTGGAAGACGCGCTAACCTGTGATCTGACCTGATCGCTGGATCGAGCCCCCCACAAGGACACCGCATGTCTGCCACGCCCCATGACCTCCACGCCCTGACGCTGCGTCACCCGGAAATCGCCAGCCTGATGGCCGGCCGCGAAATCGGCTGGCTCAATCCTGAACGCGTCGCGACCGCCAAGGCGCTCGCCTCACCGGCGCTGCAGGCGAGTGGCGTGGGAGCCCAGGACATCGAGGACGCCGACACACGCCTGATGCGTTTCGCTCCCTGGATTGCCGAAGCCTTCCCCGAGACCGCCGCCGCGTCAGGGCGCATCGAATCGCCGCTGGTGGCAGCGCCCGGCTTGCAGCAGGCGCTGAGCGGCATAGCCTCGACCGCATCTCCTCTCAGCGCAACCGAATCCCCGCTGCCAGGCCGCCTGATGATCAAGTGTGACAACGCCCTGCCCATCTCGGGTTCGATCAAGGCGCGCGGCGGCATCCATGAGGTGCTCAAGCATGCCGAGCGTCTCGCCATTGACGCAGGGCTGCTGCATCAGGAAGACGACTACCGCGCCTTCCAGCGTGATGAGATACGTGACCTGCTGGCCGGCCAACAGGTCGTGGTGGGCTCCACCGGCAATCTGGGGCTCAGCATCGGCATCATGAGCGCGCGGCTCGGCTTTCGCGTCACCGTGCACATGTCGGCGGATGCCAAGCAATGGAAGAAGGACCTGCTGCGCGCGCGGGGCGCGGAGGTCGTGGAGCACAGCGGGGATTACGGCAAGGCCGTCGCCGCTGGGCGCCAGGAAGCGCAGCAGCCCGACGCCCACTTCATCGATGACGAAAGCTCGCGGGACCTGTTCGTGGGCTATGCCACGGCGGCCAGCCGCCTCGCGGAGCAGCTCTCGGCGCAGGGCATCCCGGTGGATGCCCGCCATCCGCTCTGCGTCTATCTGCCCTGTGGCGTCGGCGGCGGTCCGGGTGGCGTGGCCTACGGCCTCAAGCAGGTCTTCGGTGACGCCGTGCACTGCTTCTTCGCCGAGCCGGTCAACTCACCCTGCATGCTGCTGGGCATGTTGACCGGCGAGCATGACGGCATCGCGGTCGAAGATATCGGGCTGGACAATCGCACCTGCGCCGATGGCCTGGCGGTGGGTCGCGCCTCGGCCTTCGTCGGGCGCGTGATGGCGCCCTTGCTCAGCGGAATCCATACCGTGCGTGACGAGCATCTGCTCGAACTGCTCGCGCTGGTATATGACAGCGAAGGACTCATGCTTGAGCCGTCCGCGCTGGCCGGCGTACCCGGTATTCGCCACGTACTGTGCAATGACGCCCCCGAGTGGCACGCCTGGCGGGCGGCCAACGGGCTGGATGACGGCGAGGTGCAGGCCAATACCACCCATGTCGTCTGGGCCACCGGCGGCAGCATGGTGCCCGAGGCGATCTGGCAGGCCGACTATCAGCGCGGCAAGGCGTTGCTCTCCCAGGTCAGCGCAAGCCGGCAAGAGTGAGCGATCAGGCGATGAAGGCCTGCCACAGCCACACGCCGGTCAGCGCCAGCCCGATCACTCCCAGCGGGCGCGAGTAGCGCTGCCAGAGCGCCAGCGCCTGATCCTCGACCAGGGCCACCAGGGCTGCCAGTCCGAAATAGCGCACCCCGCGCCCGACCAACGCCGCCAGCAGGAACAACGCGACCGGATAGCCGCTGGCACCGGCGACCAGCATGGCGCTCTGGAAGGGAATCGGCACGATGCCGATCAGCATGATGGCAAGGAAGCCCTGCTCGCTGAAGCGCTGCTGGAAGGATTCGAAGGCCTGCTGCCCGCCGAAGAAGCCGATCAGCCCATCGCCCCACGTCGCCAGCGCGTAGGCCCCCAGATAGAAGCCCAGCAATGCCGCGGTCAGGTTGCCGGCGAGTGCCACCGCGGCCACGCGCCAGCGGCGTTCGGGGTGGCGCAGCATCCACGGGATCAGAACGACCTCGATGGGAATCGGGATCAGCAGGGTTTCCAGCATCGAGGCGATGAACAGCCACAGCATGGCGTGGCGGGAGTGATTGAGGCGGTCGAGCCAATCACTCGCGGAAGAGAGTTTCCACATGAAGGCAGCACGTTGTCTTGGGCGATGAGCTGCCCACTTTGCCTTGAGTCCGCCCCGCTTGCCAGCCTGCTTGTCCGCCAGCGCGCACTCCAGTCCAGCCCCCATGCCAGCCCCCATGCCAGCCAGCGCACACGCCTGAGCCTGAGCCAAAAACCCAGACGCGCTACTCGAAGCCTTCCAGGCGCATGGCCGAGCGCACCAGCCGCTCGTCCTCCGCCTCCAGCTCGCGCAGGTTGTCGCGAATGCTGTGCAGATGCTCCAGCGCCGCCTTCTCCGCCGCCTCCGGCTGCTGGTCCATCACCGCGCGGTAGATGGCCGTGTGCTGGGCATTGATCTGGCTGCGGGGAATCGGGCGATGGTAGAGATTGCGCAGCGAGGCGAACACCGAGCTGAGCAGCAGATCATTGATGCCCTTGAGCGTATGCACCAGCACCGGATTGTGGGACGCCTCACAGATGGCGTGGTGGAAGGCGTGGTCGTGACGCGCCAGCTGCTGGGCATCCGGCAGCGCCTCATCGCCCGGCGCTGAGGACTCAAAATCAGGCGGATACTCGCGCACGCAGGCCGCCATCGCCTCGTAATGACGCCGGATCAGCACTCTATCCGCCGGCGTGCCGCGCTGGGCGGCCAGTCGCGCCGACTGCCCTTCCAGCAGAGCCCGTACTTCCAGCAGGTCATACAGGGTGCGCGGCTGATCCCGAAACAGGTGCATCAGCGGGCTGATATCGCCGCTCGGCAACAGCGACGCGACGCTCGAGCCCTTGCCATGACGCGTCTCGATGATGCCCTTGCCACGCAACAGCCTGAGCCCTTCACGCAGCGAGGCCCGCGAGATGCCCAGCCGCTCACATAGCCGGCGCTCCGAGGGGATCATCTGCCCGGGCTTGAGCACGCCGTCCAGAATCAATTGCTCCAGACGCGCCGCCGCCTGATCCGCGGCGCGGGGGTCAGCTCCTGACTCGGCGATGGTTCGCAGCATCCTGCCCCTCCCCTTTTGCTCGACCTTTGTGTGCTCGCCTTGATCAACCCGCTCGTGGCGCTTGATCAACCCGCTGGCGGCGCCTGCCGATTCTCGACTGGTCAGACCTGTCGATCAGCGGGCGCAAAGCCGCCTGATGGCAGCAGACATGTGGCCAGTAAAGCGTGGTTTTCCTTGCACAAACACTAGACGAATGTCTGGTCAGACCACTGATGTGAAGCATGGACAAGGCCGGGGAGGCAGGCCAGATTGTGTGCAGATCAGGTGCGGCGGAATCGACAGGCGACTCGCTCGAACCCCGCACCAGCCGACAGTAACGACAGACAGCACCAGCAGACAGCAGCCGCGCAGACCCCAACCTCCGGGAGGCAGTGCATGAATATCCTCTATGACCCGACGCTGGATGGACCGCTGGCCCAGCACGACAAGGGCCAGGTGCTGGCACATCTCACCACCCTGCTGCCGGACCTGACGCTGCTGCACCGCGAGGAGGACCTGCATCCCTTCGAATGTGATGGCCTGTCCGCCTATCGCGTCATGCCGATGCTGGTCGCCCTGCCGGAGCGGGTCGAGCAGGTTGCCGCCCTGCTGCGTGAATGTCATGCGCTGGGCGTGCCGGTGGTGACACGTGGCGCCGGCACCGGGCTGTCCGGCGGCGCCTTGCCGCTGGCACAAGGCGTGCTGCTGGTGATGTCGCGCATGGCGCGGATTCTCGAGATCGACCCTGACGCCCGCACCGCGCGCCTGCAGCCCGGAGTGCGCAATCTCGCCATTTCCGAGGCCGCTGCGCCCTTCGGGCTCTACTACGCACCGGACCCCTCCTCGCAGATCGCCTGCTCCATCGGCGGCAACGTGGCCGAGAATGCCGGTGGCGTGCACTGCCTCAAGTACGGCCTCACCGTGCACAACCTGCTCAAGCTCGAGATGCTGACCATCGAAGGCGAGGCGATGACGATCGGCGCCGACAGCCTCGACTCGCCCGGCCTGGACATGCTGGCGCTGATGACCGGCTCCGAAGGCATGCTGGGGGTGGTCACGGAAGTCACGGTGCGCCTGCTGCCCAGACCCGAGACCGCCAAGGTGCTGATGGCGAGCTTCGCCGATATCGACAAGGCCGGCCGCGCGGTGGGCGACATCATCGCCTGCGGCATCATCCCCGGCGGGCTCGAGATGATGGACAACCTCGCCATTCGCGCCGCCGAGGACTTCATCCACGCGGGCTATCCGGTCGAGGCCGCCGCCATTCTGCTCTGCGAGCTGGACGGCGCCGAGGCCGATGTCGTCGATGACTGCGCGCGAGTCCGTGAGGTGCTAAAGCGCGCCGGCGCCACCGAGATCCGTCAGGCACAGGACGAGGCCCAACGCGCGCGCTTCTGGGCCGGGCGCAAGAATGCCTTCCCCGCCGTGGGTCGCATGTCGCCGGACTATTACTGCATGGATGGCACCATTCCGCGCCGTGAGCTGCCCGCCGTGCTGAACGGCATCGCGGAGCTCTCGCGCCAATCGGGGCTCGCGGTGGCCAATGTCTTCCATGCCGGTGACGGCAACATGCACCCGCTGATCCTGTTCGATGCCAACCAGCCCGGCGAGCTGGAACTGGCCGAGGAGGTCGGCGGCAAGATTCTCGAACTGTGCGTGGCCGCCGGCGGCAGCATCACCGGCGAACATGGCGTGGGCCGCGAGAAGATCAATCAGATGTGTGCCCAGTTCAACCACGAGGAGATCAGCGTCTTCCATGCCGTGAAGGCCGCCTTCGACCCCGCTGGCCTGCTCAACCCCGGCAAGAACATCCCGACGCTGGCGCGCTGCGCCGAATTCGGTGCGATGCATGTGCATGACAACCAGATGCCGCATCCCGATCTGCCACGTTTCTAGACAGCTGCCACGTTTCTAGACAGCTGCCACGTTTCTAGACAGCTGCCGCGTGACTGGACGGTTTCTCTGTCATGGACAGCTCTCGAATCCGCTGCCGCCTGAGCGTTCGCTGCCGGACCTTTCGCTACCTGACGTTCGCCACTTCATCGCCACTTTAATAGAGATATGCCATGCCAGAGCCAGATGATTCGCTCCAGGATCAGGTGCCAAGCCATGCCGAGTGCGTTACGCCTGCCGCCAGCCAGCCCCCGCAGCAGCACGATGCCAGCGAGGCACTCCGCGCACAGGTCCGCGCCGCCCATGAGGCGAGACGCCCGTTGCGCATCGCCGGCAGTGGCAGCAAGGCCTTTCTAGGCCGTGAAGTGGCCGTCGAAGAAGTGCTCGACATGCGCGCGCATCATGGCATCACCCACTACGACCCGGTGGAGCTGATGGTCTCGGTGCGCGCCGGCACGCCGCTGGCGACGCTCGAGGCCGTACTCGCCGAGCAAGGCCAGCACCTGAGCTGCGAGCCGCCCCACTTCGGCCCCGCGGCGACCGTCGGCGGCACTCTCGCCTCGGGGCTCAGCGGCCCACGCCGCCCCTGGAGCGGCAGCCTGCGCGACCTGGTGCTGGGCACGCGCATCATCAGCGCCGACGGCAAGGCGCTACGTTTCGGCGGGGAAGTGATGAAGAACGTGGCGGGCTATGACCTGTCGCGCCTGATGTGCGGCGCTCAGGGCACGCTGGGCGTGATCAGTGAAGTCTCGCTCAAGGTGATGCCGCGCCCGGTGGAAAGCGAATCGCTGTGTCTGGAAATCAGCCTCGCCGAGGCGCTGTCTCACCTGAATGCCTGGGGCCGCACGCCGCTGCCGATCACGGCGACCAGCTGGCATGACGGCCGCCTCACCCTGCGCCTGGAAGGGGGCGAGCGGTCGGTCCAGGCCGGGTGCGAGCAGCTGGGCGGTGAGGCCCTGACGACGGATCAGGCGGCGGCGCACTGGACTGAGCTGCGTGAACACCGCCTGCCCTTCTTCAGCGCGCGCGCACCGCATCGGGCACTGTGGCGACTGTCGCTGCCGTTGGCGCTGGATCACCTCGAGTGGCAAGCCGCCGTCAGCGAACTGCTGGGCCCTCTGGAGGATGCCGACCTGCTGTGTGACTGGGCGGGTGCCCAGCGCTGGCTTGCAAGCGATGCCCCGGCCCAGCGCATCCGCGCGCTGGCCAGTCGGCTGGGCGGCCATGCCATCTGCTACACGCCGGGCACCGTCGCCGCCGAGGACAGCCCGCTGATGCCGCTGGCCGCCCCCAATGCCCGCTATCACCTTCAGCTCAAGCAGCAGCTGGACCCCCACGGCATCCTCAATCCCGGTCGCCTGTATGCCGAGATGTGACTTACGCCACGACAGGAGACGCACCTGAATGCAGACCCACTTCAGTGACGCCGCGCTTGCCAGACCGCATATCCAGCGGGCCGACAAGGTCCTGCGCAGCTGCGTGCATTGCGGCTTCTGCAATGCCACCTGCCCTACCTATCAGCTGCTGGGCGATGAGCGCGACGGGCCGCGCGGGCGCATCTATCTGATCAAGCAGCTGCTGGAAAGCGACCCCGAGAGCCAGGACTCAAGCACCCGCCAGCAGGCCAGCGAGATCACCCGCGAGACCCAGCGGCATCTGGACCGCTGCCTGAGCTGTCGCAGCTGCGAGACTACCTGCCCGTCGGGCGTGCAGTATCACACCCTGCTCGATATCGGGCGTCAGGAGCTGGAGCGCCGCGTCGGTCGCCCGTGGCGAGAGCGCCTGCTGCGCAGCGGCCTGCGCCATGCGCTGGTCGAACCCGCACGCTTCAAGGCCTTGCTGGCACTTGGCGTGCGCTTTCGTCCCCTCGCGCCTGGCGCGCTGGCCGACAAGATCCCGCTGGCCCGCGAGCGCGACCATCAAGCCAAACACCCGGCCGTCCCCGTCACCGCGACGCCTTCTGATCAGGCGCTTTCTCGCCAAGGGCTTTCTCAGCAAGGGCTTTCGCGCCAGGTGCTGATGCTGGAGGGCTGCGTGCAACCGGGCCTGGCCCCCAACATCAATGCCGCCACTGCCCGCGTGCTGGCGCGCTTCGGCATCGGCGTCACGCCCATTCAGGAGGCAGGCTGCTGCGGCGCCATCGACTATCACCTCAACGCCCAGCAGGCCGGTCGCGCGCGCATGCGTGCCAACATCGATGCCTGGTGGCCGGCCATCGAAGCCGGTGCGGAAGCGATCGTGCAGACCGCCAGTGGCTGCGGGGCCTTCGTCAAGGAATATGGCGAGATGCTGGCCGATGACCCGGACTATGCTGAGCGCGCTGCACGCGTAAGCGCCCTGGCCCGCGATATCGTCGAGGTGCTGGGCGAGGAGATCGCCCGCGATGATCGACAGAGTCTCGCGGCCACGCCCGACCAACAGCCGCTGGCCTTCCATTGCCCCTGCACCCTGCAACATGCCCAGGGGCTGGGCGGCGAGGTAGAGAAGATTCTGTCGCAACTGGGCTTCACGCTGGCCCCTGTCATGGAGGGCCATCTGTGCTGCGGGTCCGCCGGCACCTACTCGATCACGCAACCGGAGTTGTCACGCCAGCTGCGAGACCGCAAGCTTGAGGCGCTGGAGGCCAACGGGCCTGCGCGTATCGCCACCGCCAACATCGGCTGTCAGACGCATCTCTCGAGCGCCGGACGCACGCCGGTGAGTCACTGGATCGAACTGGTGGATGATGCCCTGCCCGAGACGCTCCCGCAGAAATGAAGCGTCACTATCTGTTTCAGTATCTGTTTCACTATCTCTTTCACTGTCCTTTTCCCTCACCACTGCCAAGGAAGCCCGATGATCACTCGCCACGTACTGACCCTCGCTGACGTCAATCAGATGCTGGACGCCGCCCAGAAGGAAGCCGAGGCCAATGGCTGGGCCGTCTCCATCGCCGTTGCCGACGATGGCGGCCACCCGCTGGGCCTGCGTCGCCTCGACGACACCCCGGCGATGACCGGCTACTTCGCCCAGGAGAAGGCCAAGAGCGCTGCCCTGGGTCGCCGCGAGACCCAGCTGTTCGAGGACTCCATCAACGGCGGACGCACCGCCTTCCTGTCAGCGCCGCAGCTTGAAGGCATGCTGGGCGGCGGCGTGCCGGTGATGGTCGAAGGCCAGATCGCCGGCAGCATCGGCGTGTCCGGCGTCAAGCCGGAGCAGGATGCCCAGATCGCCAAGGCCGGGGTCGCCGCGCTGGGCCTCTGAGGCGCCGCCAGCCTGGATAAAGAGGCCCCGCCAGCCTGGATAAAAGAGGCGAATGAAAAGACCGCCGCGCCCATCAGGGCACGGCGGTCTTTTTGCATACACCACTCTCGCGTCTGTGTCTTTCCGTCACGCACCGCGAGGCGGCATGGCGGCTTCCACCGCGGCCATGAAGGCGCGCAGCTTGCCCGACTGCGGCAGGCGCTGGGGATAGAGCATGTAGATGCTGTTGGGTTCACCTTCCTCATGCGCCAGCAGACGCACCAGACGGCCCTCGGCCAGCTCACGGTCGACCAGGTAATGGGCGACCCGGATGATGCCGGCATGACCCAGCGCCTGCTGCTTGAGCAGGCGGTGATCATTGATGGCCAATCCCCCCGCGAGACTGACCTCACCACTGGCCAGCGGCCAGCCGGACTGCCCCGACCAGACGTGGCAGCGATGATCGCCAAGCGCCGCGGCCGTGTGCGGCGTGCCATGCGCGGCAAGATACTCGGGCGAGGCGCAGCAGCAGTGGACGTAATCGAGCAGGCGACGCGCGATCATGTTGTCCGGTGGCGTGCGCGTGGCGCGAAATGCCACATCAAATGGCTCACGGGTCAGGTCATGGCTCTCGTAACTGACGTCCAGACGCAGCTCGACCGCCGGATGGCGCGCCTGAAAGGCATTGCAGACCTCGACCAGATAACGCTCGGCGAACAGCACCGGCGCCGTGATGCGCAACACCCCGCTGTAGCCCTGACGCTCAGGCTCACTCGTCTGCTCCAGGTCGTGTTCAAGCTCGCGCTCCAGTGCCAGCAACTCGCCATGCACCGACTGCATGCGCTGGCGAATGCGCTCGCCCTCCTCCGTGAGACGTACCGCCCGCGTGGTGCGGATCAGCAAGGGCGCCCCGATGTCCTGCTCCAGCCGCCGCACCTGCTCGGAAAGATGAGCACGCGACACGCCCAGCGCCTTGGCCGCCCGGGTGAAGCTGAGGGCTTCCGCCACCTGAGCGAACAACATCAGTCGCTCCACCTGCTTGTGATGCCGCATCCTGCCTGCTCCTCGTGTCAGTCACCCGAAATTTCAGTGATCGAGCCTGCCACAGCATTGTCCGTTCTGGCGAACAATCTATTCGTTCGCATGTGCTTATCAGACCTGCAGACGCGACCTAGACTGAAGGCGTCATCCGATGTCACCTCACCTCTGTGAGACATCGACGCCTCCACTCGCGAAAGGACTCCGCCATGCGCTATACCCCGGCTGAAGATCGCTACGAACGCATGCACTACCAGCGCTGCGGCAAGAGCGGCCTCAAACTGCCCCGCCTGTCACTGGGGCTCTGGCACAACTTCGGCAACAACGCCCACGAAGACAATGCGCGCGCCATCTGCCAGACCGCCTTCGATCTGGGCATCACCCACTTCGACCTGGCCAACAACTACGGGCCGCCGCCGGGCAGCGCCGAGGAAATGTTCGGTCGCATGCTCAAGCGCGACTTCGCCGGCTACCGCGATGAGATGGTGATCTCCACCAAGGCGGGCTATCACATGTGGCCTGGCCCCTACGGCGAATGGGGCAGCCGCAAGTACCTGCTCTCGAGCCTGGATCAGAGCCTCAAGCGCATGGATCTCGATTACGTCGACATCTTCTATTCGCACCGCTTCGATCCCGACACGCCGCTGGAAGAGACGATGGGGGCGCTGGACAGCGCCGTGCGCTCCGGCAAGGCGCTCTATGCGGGCATCTCCTCCTACAATGCCCAGCGCACCCGCGAAGCCGCCGCCATCCTGCGCGAGCTGGGCACGCCGTGCATCATCCATCAGCCCAGCTATTCGATGATCAATCGCTGGATCGAGGAAGACGGCCTGCTCGACACCCTCGATGACGAGGGCATCGGCTCCATCGTGTTCTCGCCGCTGGCCCAAGGCGTGCTGACCAACAAGTATCTGGGCGGCGTGCCACAGGATAGCCGTCTGGCACGCGGCGGAGCGATCAAGGAAGACCACCTCACCGAGGACAATCTGGAGCGGGTGCGCGCCCTCAACGCCATCGCCGAGCGCCGTGGCCAGTCGCTGGCCCAGATGGCCCTCGCCTGGGCGCTGCGTGGCAACCGCGTCACCACCGCACTGATCGGTGCCAGCCGTCCGGAGCAGGTCAGCGATTGCGTCAAGGCGCTGGATCACCTCGACTTCACCCAGGCCGAGCTCGACGAGATCGACCGCTACGCCATCGATGGCGGCGTCAATCTATGGGCGCGCTCGTCCAATGCCTGAGCTCGTGCCTGAGCCGCGACTGATGCAATGAAGCGCGTGAAACACATCGCCCCCGCCGAGTGAGACTCGACGGGGGCGATGTGTTTGGCGTGACATGCTGATGTATTGAGCTCAGCCGCCGGCGGCAATGCCGTGCTCGCTGGCCAGCAGCGCGCGGTAATCGGCGTAGCCCTTGCGGTAGGCGGCCACTCCTTCGGTCTGGGGCCGGGCGAGTGTCGCGTGATCCAGCGCGACCAGCCGCTCGCAGAGTTGCTCAAGCGTCTCGCCGTGGCGGCCTTGCCCCTCATTGCCTGACTGGCCCAGACACCAGCCCGCCTGAATCGCGGCGCCCAGGGCGGCGGCCTCGGTCACCTGCGGGCAGACCACCTCGAGGCCGAGAATGTCCGCCAGCATCTGACGCCACAGCGGACTTTTGGCGCCACCGCCCACCAGGCGGATCTGGCGCGCCTCATTGCCCAGCGGCCCCATGCACTCGAGTGCGTAGCGCAGGCCGTAACTTGCGCCTTCCATGGTCGCGCGACACAGGTTGGCCGAGGTGGCATTGCGACTGTCCAGCCCATGGAAACTGGCCTGGGCACGCGGCAGCATCGGTACGCGTTCGCCATTGAAGAACGGCAGCACCTGCACGCCCTCGGCCCCGCGCGGGGCGCTTGCCACCTGGGCGGAGAAGGTGGCGATATCGAAGCCGAACATCTCGCGTACCCGCGTGGTCGCCGATGTCACATTCATGGTGCACACCAGCGGCAGCCAGCCACCGTTGCTGGCGCTGAAACTGGCCACCTGAGGATCGCAGCCGGCTGGATAGTCCGCCGACCAGGCGCACACCGTGCCGGAGGTGCCCATGCTGAGCGTCACCCGCCCCGGCGCGATGTTGCCGGTACCGATGGCACTCATCATGTTGTCGCCGCCGCCGCTGGAGACGATGACGTCGTCACGCAGCCCGAAGCGCGCGGCGATCTCGGGGCGAATGCGCCCGGCCGGCTCGTGGGATTCGATCAATCGGGGCAGCACGCGCCGGGCGTCAAGCTCCGGGGCGATCTGCGCGAAGACATCCTGATGCCAGCAGCGCCGCCGCGTATCGAAATAGCCGGTGCCCGAGGCATCGCCGTATTCGGCGACGCGCTCGCCGGTCAGCCAGAAGTTGAGATAGTCATGCGGCAGCAGGATGCTGGCGATGCGCTGGTAGCGCTCGGGATGCT
Source organism: Cobetia sp. 29-18-1 (assembly GCF_029846405.1). NCBI lineage: Bacteria > Pseudomonadati > Pseudomonadota > Gammaproteobacteria > Oceanospirillales > Halomonadaceae > Cobetia > Cobetia sp. 29-18-1. Next base: position 15,477 of record NZ_JARWKS010000018.1, on the reverse strand, counting down.
GCTCACGCAGCCAGGCGAGCTTGGAGGCGGTGTAACCGGTCTGCAGCACCAGGCCGAGCGTCTCCAGACAGCCCGCCTCACCTCCCAGCGCCGCGATCAGTGCGGCATTGTGCTCGCTGGTCTCGGTGTCACACCACAGCTTGGCCGGATGGAGCGGCACACCGGCCTCATCCAGCACCACCATGCCATGCTGCTGACCGGACACTCCGATCGCCGTGATGCGCTGCGGGTCCAGCCGCGAGGCGGCCAGTGCATCAGCGAAGGCGCCCTCAAGCGCCGCCACCCAGTCCTGCGGGTCCTGCTCGCGGCGTCCGTTGGCACCTTCCTGCAGCGCATGACTGCGCTGGCCCTGGGCCACGATGCTGCCGCAGGCCGGATCGACGATCACCACCTTGGTACTCTGAGTCCCACAATCAACGCCTACCCACATGGGGCTCTCCCTGCCATCCGTCATTCAGCTGTCTTCCCCATCGGGGCCGATGGGGGCATTCGCGAGGCGCCAACGCCAGTCGGCGTTGAGCGAGTCCTGCTTGATCAGGTGCGCGTTGAGCATGTCCTTGTGATGGGTGCGCTCGTGGGCACCGCGGGCATCCTGGCCCATCTCGCGCCAGCGATGCAACAGACGCGGCACCAGCACCTCATCCTCGATATCCAGAAAGATGCTGATGTCGAACAAGCCGAGCAGCGCGTCCCAGGGCGCGTGGCGCAGCAGCAGATAGTTGCCCTCGACCAGCACGATGCGATGGTGGGTCTCGACCACGCGGCCACCGGCACGTGCCAGGTCCAGCGGGCGATCGAAGACCGGCACGGCGACCGGGCCATCATCGGCGCGCACCCTGACGAGATCATGATAGAGCCCGCGCGCATCGAAGGTCTCCGGTGCGCCCTTGACGTAGAGCAGGCCCTGCGGCGCCAGCACGGCGTTGTCGTAGTGATAGCCATCCATCGGCACCACCACGGCGATGCCTGATTCCAGCGCATTGAGGGTCTCGCACAGGGATTCCGACAACGTCGACTTGCCCGCCGCCGGCGGGCCGGCGAGGGCCACGATGGTACGTGTGCGCTGACTGGAGGCGTGTTCCGCCAGCACACGGCTGGCCATGTCGTCCAACGAGGGCGACATGTGGGCCAGGCGAGAATCGGGTAAAGATGTCACGTGACTACCTCATTCATGGATGCGCACCCTTGCAGCGGGACGGAAGGTGTCTCTCATCCTTAGCTCATCCAGTTGCCACCGTCGACATTGAGTGTCTGGGCGACGACGAAATCGCTGTCTTCACAGGCCAGAAATACCGCGGCGCCGGCGTGGTCATCCGGCAGCCCCATGCGTCCATAGGGTACCGCCTCACCGACCAGACGTTTCTTCTCGCCCAGCGGGCGCTGTTCATGATGGGCGAACAGCGCATCGACCTGATCCCACATCGGCGTGTCGACCACGCCCGGCGCGATGCCATTGACATTGATGCCATGGCGGATGAGATCAAGCCCGCAGGACTGGGTCAGGCTGATCACGGCGGCCTTGGAGGCACAATAGGCGCTGACCAGCGCCTCGCCGCGTCGTCCGGCCTGCGAGGCCATGTTGATGATCTTGCCGCCCTGCCCGCGCTCGACCATCGTTCTGGCCACCACCTGCAGGGTGAAGAACAGCCCTTCGACATTGACCGCCAGCTGGTGGCGCAGCATGCCCTCGCTGACCTCCAGCACCGGCGCCATGGCGAAGACGGCGGCATTGTTGACCAGGATATCGATCGGCCCCAATTGTGCCTGCACGCATTCCAGCATGCTCTGACGCGAGACGCTCGACGTCACGTCCAGCGTCACCGCCAGGACGCGCGCCTGCGGCCCGGCCTGCTCGCGCAGCTGCTGGGCGGCGCGCTCCGCCGCCTCACCGTTGATGTCCGCCAGCGCCACATAGGCGCCTTCGGCGACATAGCGGGTGGCGATGGCCAGGCCGATACCGCCCGCAGCGCCGGTGACCACCGCCACCTTGCCGGCGAGTCGGGCGCTGCGCGGCGAGGTCAGCGGCTCACTATTATTGGCCGACTCGGATAGCGTCTGCATGCTGTCACCCCCTGACGGTGCTCATGTGGCGCTCAGGTCGCTGGCCTGACCGATACGCAGCTGACTGATCAGAGCGCTGACCTCCTCCATGCTCGCACGGCTCTGCCAGGCACCCGCCTCCAGCTGACGCTGGGCGTGGTCCGGCGGAATATGCCCGGCGCCGGTGAAGCCGATCACGCGCAGACCGGCCGCGACCGCCGCGCTGACGCCGGCGAGGCTATCCTCGATCACCACGCACTGCTGGACATCGCGCCCCAGCTGACGCAGCGCCAGCTGATAGACGTCCGGCGCGGGCTTGGGTCGCGCGACCTGCTCGGCCGTGAAGAGCGGCACCGAGCCGAGCCAACGATCCAGACCGGTGGCGGCCAGCGAGGCGCGCACCCGCCGCTCGGCACTGTTGGAGACGATCGCCACGGCCACGCCATTCGCCAACAGTCCGCCAAGCAGTTCCGCCATGCCGGTGATGGGCGCAAGTTCCTTCGCCAGACGTGACTCGATGGCGTGGTCGATGCGCTCCATCGCCTGCGGCGGCAGGGTGTGAGCGCTCATGGCCTCCAGATGGCCAAGGATGGCCTCGGTGGTCATGCCCAGCGCCGCGCGCAGCTCAGCCTCGGTGTCGAGGTCCGGCAGCCACTCACCCAGCTGACGCGACAGCTCCTCCTCGGCCAGCACTTCGCTGTCCACCAGCACGCCGTCACAATCGAAGATCACCTGCTGCAAGGGTGTACTCATCTCATCATCCTCTCTGGCTTCCCGATTCGCGGCTGCCCGATTCATGCGCGGGCTTCCTGTGCGGCGCTGGCACTGGACAGGGAATTGTCCTGACGCGTCAGGCTGGTCAGCGGGTGACGGTTGAGATTCTGCAGCGCCAGCCCTTCACGGGTGAAGAGGTGCGCACGCTCGGTATCGAAGCCGTAGCGGATGCTGTCACCCACGCGGCTGTTGACGTCGCCATCCGCCATCAGGATCCAGCCGCTGTCGGACTGCTCGTCGGACTTGAGGCCGCCGATCGGCGTGTCGCCGGAACCATCCGGAGTCGCCAGGTACAGGGAGGTCACCCCGCCCAGACGCTCGATGACCTGAACCTGGCCGCTGAACGGGCCTTGCTCGTCGAGCATCAGGTGCTCGGGGCGCACGCCCAGCGTCAGGCTGTCGCCGACGATGACCGAGGCACCATCCTCGGTCTGGCTCGCCACCGGAATCAGGCGTTCGCTGCCATCGGGCAGGCGCACCGTGACGCCCTCGCCGGCCACACCAGTGACGGTGATGTCGAGGAAGTTCATCTTCGGCGAGCCGATGAAACCGGCCACGAAACGGTTGCGCGGGTGATGGTAGAGCTCCATCGGCGAGCCGACCTGCTCGACCACGCCGCCCTGCAGCACGACGATCTTGTCGGCCATGGTCATGGCTTCGACCTGGTCGTGGGTCACGTAGATCATGGTCGCCTTGAGCTCGGCATGCAGGCGCGCCAGCTCGATGCGCATCTGTACACGCAGCGCGGCGTCCAGGTTGGAGAGCGGCTCATCGAACAGGAAGATGCTCGGGTTGCGCACGATGGCGCGGCCGATGGCGACACGCTGACGCTGGCCACCGGAGAGCGCCTTGGGCTTGCGGTCCAGCAGCGGCCCGAGCTGCAGCACCTCGGCGGCGGCGTTGACCTTCTCGGCGCGCTCTTCCTTGGAGACGCCTGCGAGCTTGAGGCTGAAGCCCATGTTCTCGCCCACTGTCATGTGCGGGTAGAGCGCGTAGCTCTGGAATACCATCGCCAGACCGCGTTCGGCCGGGCCGATGTCGTTCATGCGCTGGCCATCGATCAGGATGTCACCGGAGGTCGCGTTCTCGAGACCGGCGATCATGCGCATCAGCGTGGACTTGCCGCAACCGGACGGGCCGACGAAGACCACGAATTCCTGGTCCTTCACTTCCAGATCGACTCCCTTGATGACCTGGGTGGTGGAGGCGCTGGCGCCGCTGCCGGAGGTGAATTCCTTGACGATGTTCTTGAGCGTGAGTGTGGACATGGGAAGTTTCCTTATCCGCACCTGCCCGAGGGCAGGTGATGGCAAATTTGGGTGGCATGGCAAGGGTGCAACATGCGTGTGGCTCTCGGCCGCCTGCGCTGATCTGCTATCAGTCAATGTTCATCAGGCAATGTTCATCAGCCAATGTGGCGCAGGCGGCGTACCTCTCTGTGGCTTTTGCGTCTTGCGTGTGCGTCCTGCATGTCTCTGACTGGCGCGGATTACTTGACGGCGCCGAAGGTCAGGCCGCGTACCATCTGCTTCTGGGTCATCCAGCCGAAGATCAGGATCGGCGCGATGGCAAGCGTCGAAGCCGCGGACAGCTTGGCCCAGAACAGTCCTTCAGGACTGGAGAAGGAGGCGATGTAGGCGGTCAACGGCGCGGCGTTGGAGGTGGTCAGGTTCAGGCTCCAGAACGCCTCGTTCCAGCTCAGGATCACGCACAGCAGCCCGGTGGAGGCGATGCCCGGCAGGGTCAGCGGCAACAGCAGGTGGAAGATTTCCTGCAGGGTGCTGGCACCATCCATGCGACCGGCTTCGAGGATGTCCTTGGGGATGTCCTTGAAGAAGGTGTAGAGCATCCAGACCACGATCGGCAGATTCATCAGCATGTAGATGATGATCAGGCCGGTACGGCTATCCAGCAGGCCCAGATCGCGGAAGATCAGGTAGACCGGCAGCAGCACGCCCACGGACGGCAGCATCTTGGTCGACAGCATCCACAGCAATGTCCCCTGAGTACGCTTGGTGGGCAGGAAGGCCATCGAGTAGGCGGACGGAATCGCGATCAGCAGCGCCAGCAGCGTTGCCCCGAGCGAGATCACCACACTGTTGAGGGCGTACTTGAAGTAGTCCGCACGTGCCTGGATCTCGATATAGCCCTCGACGCTGGGCGTGAAGAACAGGCTCGGCGGCGTGGCGATCGCCTCGGCCTCGGTCTTGAAGCTGGTGAGGATCATCCAGAAGATCGGGAAGAACATCACCAGCGCGATGGTCCAGGCCACCAGGGTCAGGACAAGCTTCTTGTTGATCACGCTGCGGCGCGCGCGACTGGCGCTGACGGCAGCGCTGGCGGCGGCCACGGAATTGGAAGTTGAAGTCGACATCATTGAGTCTCCCTGTGCTGAGCGCTTGTCATCAGTTCTCGAGATTCTTGGCGACGGTACGCACCAGGAAGAAGGCCACGATATTGGCCAGGATGATGGCAATCACGCCACCGGCGGAGGCACCACCCACATCGAAGTCCAGCAGGGCGCGGATGTAGATCAGGTACGCCAGGTTGGTCGAGGCAAGCCCCGGACCACCGGAGGTGGTGACGAAGATCTCGGCGAAGATGGTCAGCAGGAAGATCATCTCGATCATCACCACGACGCTGATGGCACGCTTGAGGTGCGGCAGGGTGATGTAGAAGAAGATCGCCACCGGCCCTGCCCCGTCCATGCGCGCCGCCTCGACCTGGTCGTCATCGAGTGACTGGATGGCGGTCAGCAGGATCAACACCGCGAACGGCAGCCACTGCCAGGTGACGATGATCACGATGGAGGTCAGCGGCAGGCTGGCGAACCAGTCGATGGCCGGCAGACCGAACAGCCCGGCGACCCAGGCGAGAATGCCGTTGACCGGATGCATAATCATGTTCTTCCACACCAGGGCACTCACGGTGGGCATGATGAAGAACGGCGCGATCACGAACAGGCGCGCGACGCCGCGGCCGAAGAATTCCTGCTGCAGCAATACCGCCAGCAGCGTGCCGCCGACCACGGTGGCGACCAGCACCCAGCCCACCAGCAGCAAGGTGTTGCCCATGGCGGTCCACAGGGACGGGTCGGTCAGCAGGTAGTAATAGTTGTCGACGCCGGCGAAGCCGGACACCGACGGCATCATCAGGTTGTAACGCTGGAAGGAGAACCACAGGGTCATGACCAGTGGTACCAGCATCCACATCAACAACAGGCTTACGGCTGGGGCTTGCAGCGACAGGGTTCGCAATCCCCCGACGGTGCGTCCGGATGCTCTCGTGCGCATGGTGAGTCCTTCGATACGGTGAGGAAGTCAGGCAATGCGGTGGGCTTCAGGCCGAGGCTCCCCGTGCCACGCCGCGAGGGCGTTGCAGGAGTCTCGAGAGGAAGGGGGTACCGCGGGTGCCGGACGGGGCTCCCGCCGTGCTTCGAGTCAATTACGATTGAGGCTCAAGGCAAGGCGGGAGGCCGTTGCAACGTTCAGATCAGATCGGTTGGGATCAGACCGGCTGAATCAGATCAGTAGCCCGACTGGCGCATGGTGCGCTCGGTGGAACGCTGGGCGGAGGACAGTGCCTGCTCGACCGACATCTGGCCGGCCAGCGCCGCGGCGATCATCTGACCCACCTGGGTACCGATGGACTGGAATTCCGGAATGGTCACCATCTGCACGCCGACATAGGGCACCGGCTCAAGCGTCGGGTCAGTCGGGTCGGCACTGGTAATGGCGTCCATCACGAAGCCGGCGAAGGGTGCGGCGTCCTTGTAGGACTGGTTCTCGTAGGTGGAGACACGGGTGCCCGGCGGGATGCTGGCCCAGCCTTCACGCTCGCCGACCAGGTTCACGTATTCCTGGGAAGTGGCCCAGGTGATGAAGGTCTGGGCGGCATCCTTGGACTTGGAGGATTCCGGAATCGCAAGCGCCCAGGACCACAGCCAATGCGAACCCTTCTCCGTCTTGGCGATCGGTGCCGGCGCGAAGCCCAGCTTGTCGGCCACGGAAGATTCCTTCGGGTTGTAGAGCTTGCCGGCCGCCGAGGTGGCGTCGACCCACATGCCGCACTTGCCGCTGGAGAACAGTGCCAGGTTCTCGTTGAAGCCGTTGGAAGTCGCCCCCGGCGGGCCGTACTTGCCCATCATGTCGACGTAGAAGTTGATGGCCTCGCTCCAGGCCGGGGAATCCAGCTGCGGCTCCCACTCCTCATTGAACCAGCGACCGCCGAAGCTGTTGACCATGGTGCCCAGCACCGCCATGTTCTCGCCCCAGCCCGGCTTGCCGCGCAGGCAGATGCCATAGACGCCTTCATCCGCGGAGTTGAGCTTGGCGGCCCAGTCGTTGACCTGGCTCCAGGTCGGCTGCTCCGGCATCTCGATACCGGCCTGCTCGAAGAGGTCCTTGCGGTAGTAGAGCATGGAGCTTTCGCCATAGAACGGCAGCGCGTAGAGGCCTTTCTTCTCGCCTTCGGTCACGCTCAGACCATCACGCACCGGCTTGATCAGGTCATCGACCTGATAGTCCTCCGGCAGGTTGTCGAGCTTGGTCAGCCAGCCATGCTTGGCCCAGATGGGCACTTCATAGGTGCCGATGGTCATGACGTCGAACTGGCCACCCTGGGTCGCCACATCGGTGGTCAGACGCTGGCGCAGCACGTTCTCTTCCAGAACCACCCAGTCGAGGGTGATGTCCGGATGCGCCTTCTCGAATTCGCTGGTCAGGCTCTGCATGACCACCATGTCGGCGTTGTTGACGGTCGCGACGGTGATGGTCTCGGCGCTGACCTGAGCGCTGAGCGGCGCCAGGGCAGCGACACTGGCGAGCGAGAGCAGATGACGGCGGGGCTTGGTGATGTGAGGTAGGCGCATGAGGGCACTCCATCGGGGCGTTATTGGCATTGTTCTTTTCGAGGGCAGCGGCGCCTTGGGCACCGATACCTTCCCATCAACCGGCTTGGTGAAAGGATGTCCTAGCGAGACATCGCGACGCAAACACGTTCGATCAAAACGTCATTCAGTGAACAAATGATCGGATCAGACCTGTAAAAAAGCAAACCCTGAAGCGCTATACCTTGGGCTATACAACCTTGGGATCTGATCCTTTGGGTGTAGGCCACAAGGCGGCATGGCCACTGAGCTTGCGTGCAATTCAGCATAGACAGATATTAGCGTTAAACGAAACAACGCAGACCACGATTGCCGCCCCGATTATTTATCATTGAGGCGAACAAACGCACTCGATTGTCAGACAAGAGAAGTCAGTGTTCGCCCTGAAAGTCGTACCTCCTACGCGAGGATGGGAGAACGAAGGGGAAATAAAGAGAGAACAAAGAGCGAACCAAGAGAGAGCAAAGAGAGAGCAAAGGGCAAGAAAAAACGCAGGTATCGCGGAGAAATAGCAAAGGAAGGGCGAAGGAGTGACGGAGAAATAGCAGAGCAATAGCACCGGGAAGGTAACGGGACGGCTGGGCCTCACGCGAGCATCGCGCGGGCAACGACAATGCTGAACCCTGACCACGATAACGACACCGCGAACGACACCAAGAACGACACCAGGAGCAAGGCCTGGCCATACGCCCCGCCCTGCTCCCGATGACTCGCTCGGCGCCTTGTACGGCGCCTTGTGCAGACTGTATCCACAAAAGCCTGTCATCGGGAGCCGATCGTCAAGCGCAAGCCATCAGCAGAAAACCATCAGGCTGCAGGCATCTCGATGAAGCCATACGAAGACGGCAGTTCTCTGCTCACTCCTTGAGGGCCGCGCAGACCCGCTGGGCAGCCACCTCATCGATGATCAGCCCCTGCAGCCAACCACCGCGCAACGCACTCAGGATGGCCGGCACCTTGTCGTGCCCGCCCGCCAGCCCGATCAGCGGCTGCGCCTTGAGCGAGGTCAGCGGCACACTGGTGATGCGCTGCGCCAGCGGGCAATCGATCAGCCGGCCATGGGTGTCCAGCGGCCAGCCCATCAGCTCGCCCACGGCACCGACTTCCATCAGCTCATCGCGCTCGGCGGCGCTGATGAACTGATCCTGGAACAGCGTCGCCTGGGCATCGAGACGCCCGATGCCGATCATGCCTACATCGGCCTCACAGGCAACCTTGAACACCGCCTTGACCAGATTCTGCCCCTGCAGCGACTCCTTCTCCTCGATGCTGGCCGCCACCACGGGCGCCGGCAGCAGGAAGCGATCAGCGCCGATCTTGTCCGCCAGCAGCATCACGCCGTCATAGCGGTTGGAGGAGCCATCCAGCGCCACATTGCCGACCAGCGACACGATGCGATGCTGGGGGCGCTCGCTGCGACTCAGCGCTTCCACCGCCGCGCGCACCGCACGCCCGGTGCTCAGCGAGATGGTCTGTGGCTGCTGGCGACCGATATAGAACGCCAAGCGTTCGGCACCCGCCACCGCCAGATACTCCGCGATGCTCTCCGGTGACTGGGTGTCAGAGGGCACCACATCGCAGAAGCTCAGCCCGAAGTGCTCCACCAGCGTATCCGACAGCGCCATGCTGCTGGCCACGGGATGATCGATGGAGATCTTGACCAGCCGCTCCTGACGCGCCAACGACAGCAGGCGCTGCACGCCGGGGCGCGACACCCCCAGCTGAACCGCGATGTCGTCCTGGGTCCGTCCACCGACATATGACAACCATGCAGCCCGCGCAGCCTGCTCCAGTCGCTGTTCAAACTTGTCCATGCGCTTTCTTCCACACTGTCGATTGAGTCCAACACTTTCCACGCCGCCGCCACCGAGCACAAGTGCCACGCGCCAACCCGCGCGCAAAACGACAACGCCCCGCCGATGAAGGCGAGGCGTCGCAGAGGCGCTTTTCTCGCGCCGATGGCATCAGCTGACTGACGCCGATGTGTCGCGAAGGACTACATGAACCAGCGTGCGCCATACCCCCACAGCAGCACGGTGACCGCCAGCAGGCCCTCGAGAACCAGCACCCCGATCCCCAGTGTCGACCCGGTGACGAGGAAGCCTTCCTTGTTGGAGATGTCGAGCAGTGGCGGAATGCCCAGATACAGCAGGTATGCGCTGTAACACAGGCCAATGGTGCCCGCGAGGATACACACCCAGATGACGGGATAGAGCGCGACCAGCCCCGCGAGGAACATCGGCGTGGCGACATAGCCCGCGAAGATGATGCAACGCCGGCGGCTGGGGTGCCCCGAGAAACGCTGCGAGAGCATGTGAATGACAGTGCCCATGAAGCCGATCGCTGTCAGTATGGCGATATAGAACGCGATACCGGCGAAGAAGGCATCCAGTGGCTCCAGAAGAATGGCGTGGCCTTCCGTCAGGCTCCAACCGAACTGCGTGGTCCCGATATAGGCACAGATGACAGGCACCAGCGCCATGAGCAGCACATGATGTGCGTAGAGGTGGGTGATGGATTCGTGTTCCTTGCGGATGGTCTGCCATTCCCGTTGCGGATGCGCCATCAAGCCCCATACGTGGGTCAGCATGTGGTCTACCTCCCGTTGACAGTCGTCGACAATCCGGCCATGCGGTCCCGGCGCGGAGTTCGTGTCAGGGCAGTTGCACAGCCATGTTCTGAGCGTAGACCACATTGCGCCAACTGGCAGTTCAACGCCCGTTGCCCTTCCCGAATCGTGCCGGTGCAGGCGTGAAACAGGCCAACGAGGGAAGCGTTGACCGGGACAGCGACAGCACGCCCTGCACTTTTGAGGGATACTTGATTTACCCCTATGGATGGATGACGACGAATGCCAATCGGACAGCGTAGCGACATGAAGGCAGTGCTTGTCATGCAGGGAGTACACGACATGAAGAGAATGTTCGGCATCAAGAGAGCGCTCGGCGTGGGCTTGGCGCTGGGGCTTTCCGCCCTGGGCACGCCCGCCCAGGCGGAGCCTGTCGAGCTGACCATGAGCCGCGAATACGGCCCCCAGACCATGATGGGCCAGCGCGCCCAGCAGTTCGTCGATCAGGTAGCATCGCTCAGCGGGGGCGAGCTCGCGATCACCTTCGGAGAAGGCCCGCTGAGTCGGCTGCGCTCGGTGAATCACCTTGAGGCCATCAACGCCGGCATCATCCAGCTGGCCGATTCGCACAGCGGCGCGCTGGCCGCCGAGATGCCGCTGTTCGGCCTCAGCTCGCTGCCGACCCTGGTCGATGACCCACATCAGGCGCGCGAGCTCTACCGCCTGGCGCGCCCCAGCTATGAAGCGCTGCTGGAAGAGCATGACCAGATTCTGCTCTACGCCCTGCCCTGGCCGCCCAGCGGGCTGTGGTCGCGCAAGCCGATCACCACACGCGATGACCTCCGGGGCGTGCCCGTGCGGGCCTACGACCGCAATACCCAACGCGTGCTGCTCAACCTTGGCGCCATCGCCACCGTGCTGGGCTGGGAGCCGATGCAACAGCAACTGGCCGAAGGCCGTATCGAGGCGGTGATGACCTCGGCCCTGGGCGGCCTGACGGCGGAGCTCAACCGCACGCTGGATCACTACACCGCGCTGCAATACGCCATGCCGCTCAATATCGTTCACATGAGCCGGTCACGCTTCGAAGCGCTCGACGACACCCAGCGCGAGGCCCTTCTCAGCGCCGCGACCGAGATCGAAGACACCAGCTGGAACGCCATCGCCAGCGTCCTGGAGCAGACCCATGCCCAGCTGGAAGAGGCCGGCGTGACGGTCAGCAATCCGCTCTCGCCCGAACTCAAGCGCTCACTGGCACGCGCCAGTGTCAGCGTGATCGAGAGCTGGCGCAGCAAGGTTGACCTTGAGGAAAGCGAACTGCTGGATCGCTATCTCGCACAACGCGATGCCCTCTGAGTCAGGCACGCGCCCACGTCACCGACCTTGGCCATGACGGCCACCCCACGCGGCAACCTCTCCCGACAGCGCAGGGAAAATGCGCGACGTCACGATTCACCTGAGCATAAACGCAGGCATGCACTACCCTAGCGGGCAAAGGTCAATGACAAAAAGAAAGGATTCCCCATGACGTCTTCCTCACGCATTTCCGCGCTGTTGTCCGCTGGCCTGGCCACGGCAGGCCTGATCAGCGCACTCAGCGCGCACGCCCAGACGACCCTCAGCATGAGCAGCGATTACGAGCCCGACACGATGATGGGCCAACGCGCTGCCGAATTCAGTCAGCAGGTCGCCAGCCAGTCCGAAGGCGACCTGACGCTGACGCTGCGCTCGGACATTCGCTCCGCCAGTCACCTACAGGCCACCGCCGGCGGTGTCATCGACATCGCCGCGACACTCAGTGGCGCGCTCGCCGAGGAAGCCCCCTTCTTCGGCATCTCCTCGCTGCCGGCGATCGCCTACGACCTCGATGAAGCTCACCGCCTGTACGTGGTCGCGAAGCCGCGCTACGAGGAACTGCTCGCCGAGTACAACCAGATCCTGCTGTATGCCCTGCCGTGGACGCCCAGCGGCCTGTGGTCGAAAGCGCCCATCGCTGACGGTGATGACCTTAAGGACATGCCGATCCGCACCTACGACCGCAACACGCAGCGTGTGCTGCTCAACCTAGGCGCGGCGCCTCAAGTCATGAGCTGGGGAGAGCTCAAACCCCTGCTGCCCGGTGGCAGCATCCACGGCGCGCTGACCTCCGCGATGGGCGGTGTCAGTGCCGAGCTCTACCGCTACATGCCCCACTTCACCACGCTCAACTACGCGATGCCACTCAATATCATCCACATGAATCGCGATAGCTTCGACGACCTGACAGAGGCGCAGCAGCAGGCGTTGATCGATGCCGCGCATGCCGCCGAGTCTGCCGGCTGGACGGCCACCCACAGCGTGCTGGACGAGGCCTACGCCACTCTGCAGGAGAACGGCGCGAAGCTGATCACGCCGGCCCCGCCTAAGTTGCAGGATGCCCTCGAGGAAGCCAGCCAGCATGTGGTGGAAAGCTGGAAGCAGAAGGTCACCAGTGAGGATCGCGAACTGCTGACCCAATATCTCGAATCACGTCCTGAGCGCTGAGCCCGAAAGCACTGATGATCGTCAGGCTCCAGACACGACAACGGCACCCTCGGGTGCCGTTGTCGTCTTCGTGCGCTTCACGTCTTGTGCAATAGAGCGGGGCTCGGCTCAGCGATGCGACGCCGCCAGCCCCGCGCCGGCCACGACGAACAGACTGCCCGTGGTGCGATTGAACAGCTGCACGCGCCGGTGGCTATCAAACCAGCGACTGATGCTGGAACCCGCATGGGCGTAGGTGCTCATCGTCAGCAGGTCCACCACCAGCCAGGTCAGCGCCAGTACCACGAACTGGGGCAGCTGCGGCTGGGCCATATCGATGAAGTTGGGAAACAGCGCGCCGAAGAACAGCAGGTCCTTGGGGTTGCTGATCCCGATACCGAAGCCCTTGCGGCACAGTTGCCAACGCGTGGCTCGGGCGCGCATCTGCCCGTCTTCCCCCACGGCGTCGAACACCACCGGCTGGGATGGCGCCCGCCAGGCCTGAATGCCCAGATAGATGAGATAGAGCGCCCCGACGATCTTCAGCACCAGAAACCCCGTCTCGGAGGCCGCCAATGCCGCGCCGAGGCCCAGCGACGACAAGGCCATCAACACCAGTGACGCCGCCGCCCCGCCCGCCACCGTCGCGAACGAGCGGCGTCGGCCGTGGCGCAGGCCATGATCCATGCACAGCAACGCAAACGGTCCGGGAAAGGTGATCAAGGCGGTGATGACGCTGACATATGCCAGCCAGACGGTGAGTTCCACTGGGGTTCCTTGTCGTTCAACGAGTGACGAACTGCTGAAAGGTGACCTGCCAATATCGCGGCTCTCCGCCACGTCAGCAACACTTTTCGCACCGATCGACTCGGCAAGACATCTGCTCCCCTCCTTGAGCATGTTGTTGCTGCCGATAACCACTTCTGCGGGGGCTGCCTGGCATTGACAACCAGCCTCCATCACACTTCACTCATGCAAGGAGACTGCCGAGCGCTATTCACAAGGGGCCTGCTCACAAAAGCTCTGATCACAAGGGCTCCGATCACAGAACTCTGCCCCAGAATCAGGACGAATCTGGCGACACTTAACTACCAGGGAAGAACCATGAGTGACTGCGTGTTTTGTCAGATCGTTGCGGGCCACAGTCAAAGCCATGTCGTGGCCGAAGATGAGCACTTCCTGGCCTTTCTCTCCATCTTCCCCTCTACTCCGGGCAACACGGTCGTCATCCCCAAACGCCACCTTGGCAGCTGCGTGTATGAACAAGACGATGAGGTGATTCTCGGCCTGATGCGCTTCACGCGCCGCGTGGCGCGCAAGCTCGACGCCTACTTCGGGATAGCACGCACCGCCATCATCTTCGAAGGCTACGGGGTCAACCACCTGCACGCCAAGCTCATCCCGTTGCATGGCACACAGCCAGGCGAATGGCAGGCCAGAAACTCGAAGATGAAGTACTACATGACCGAATACGATGGCTACGTCGTCAGCGCCGACGGCCCGCGCGGGGGCGATACGCAACTAGCGACACTGGCGAAGAACATACTAACTTGGCAAGTTCAATGTAAAAACATGAAAACAAATCACCTACTAGATGAGAGCTCTACCACGCAAAGTTAAACAGTTAGCAACAGATCAGCTAAAGAAATTACAAGGAGATAACAAATTGCCCAGAAGAACAACAGCTTTCATTTTAAATACACTTTTCCTAAAAGGTGGCTTGGCTGTTATCACCTTACTTACGCTACTGCTTATTTATGGAAAGTATAATGGCTATCATGTAGCATATGAATCGGAAGAGTGGAGCAATTTTGGAGCATATCTCGGTGGCATATCAGCCGCAGCCACTTTTATAATCGCCCTCATTACAGCAAGCATACTTTTAAAGCAGGTATCAGATCAAAAAGAAGTTAACAACTTTGATAGGCTTATAAAGCATCGAACTCTTTTTTCGAAGCAATAGACAATTTTATATCGTCTCATAAAAACATGTCTCTCTCCAACAAAGATAAAACATATTACGAATTCTTCCCTGAGAACAAAGTTACTCACCTATCCTTACTATTAGACCCAATTAAAACCCCTAAGCTACAAAAGCTATTCAGCTTGATAAGGCATGATGATAAGGATCAGGCAAAGAGGATTTCAAATACACAAAACGCAATCCGTGAGTTAATAGAAATAAATAGTTTTCTAGGAATTCAGAGAAAAGAGGATATACCAGGTGATATAATATTTCATGGCCACAACTATGGAGCAAATATCTTTGATATCAACAACACTTATATAAGCTGCTTAAAATATCTAAATTGCCTAGACGCATTTTTTGAGACAAGAGAGCTAGTGCCTTCGCAAGTAAAGAGATATACCAAACCTCAATTGGGAACGATAATTAATGATATCGCTCACATGAGTCGCAAAAATGAAGAAGTATATATATACTCCGATGAAACAACTTACGGCACAGTAGTAAGCTTGTATTTACATCTCATAAAAAACCATCAAGAAGAACATGATTTACTTATATCTGCTTGTGAAAAATATATTGATGGCTCGAACAAGAGTTTATCTTTAGAGAGCAAAAACCAATATTTATCTGAGATACATCTTGGCTGCAGATTCTGAGTGCAACACCTGAGTTTCCCTGTAAGGGAAACACTGCACAAATCCTGCCGTTGGTGCCTGATCGCCACCGACGGGGTAG
>NZ_JARWKS010000017.1:0-100416 GCF_029846405.1 Cobetia sp. 29-18-1 | reverse complement strand
TGCATCGAGCGTTTTGAGTTCCCAAAGTGTCAACCTATTTCAGGACTAGACACTGATGTTTCGTATCTGAAGAATCTTGTCTAACGTTTTGTCTCTGCCGCCTGAGCGGCTCATCAGCCGGCGACAACCGTGGACAGCAGCGCCATCCCTCCTACCAGCAGTGCGGCCATCACCAATCCCACCACCAGAAAGTCCAGCGCATGGCCGTGCTCGAAATCACGCTTGCGATTGGCCTCCTTCTGGACACCAAAGAATGCTGCCAGTACGGATTTGACTTCATTGATCATGATCGCCTCCTCGTCGGTGACCTCACGCAATTCATCATCTGGGCACAGGGTTGTCTGAGGACAGCACAGGATGCTCGCGCGCATTCCAGCAGAGGGAGCTATGCTCAACTCAGCTCAGGCTGCGAAGCCTGTGCTACTAGACACCAGCCACTATCACTATTGGTCACAATAACGCCAAACACCAGCTACCCCGCAGGTATTTCCCCCAAGGTGTGCACTCATCAGCTATCAGATACCATGAGACAGGAGTCCAGAATGCCAGTCGCCAATCAACCGATGCAGCCTTTCGCTGCCATGTTCAGCACCCCACTGCCCTGGATGAATCGACCAGACGACCTCGTGCATCCCCTCGCCCCCTTGATACGTTGTCAGCAGGTATGGTGGACCCTGAGCCTCAAGGCATATGAGCAGGAAATCGAGTTTATTCGCATGTGGCAGACCAAGAGCATGGAAATGGGCCAGTGCCTGCTATCGACCGGGTTCGTTGACCCTCTCGAGTCGAAGGAGTGCCTGACGGAGATCGTCAGTGATGTGCAGGAACATACCGTCAAGCGCCTGCAACGCCTGCAAGGCCTGACAGATGAATTGAAGGAAGCCATCTGGGAGGAGATCTAAGTCCAAACCCGAGGCCGAGGGCCGGTGGGAGCGTTGTCGAATGGCGCTTGGCATCAAACAGGCAAGCGTTTTCGTCGCTAAGCCGGTAAGCCGGTAAGCCAATAAAAAGACGTCAGAAAATCTATTGGTCTAGATAATCCATTAGTTCCAAATGAGCCAAGCGAGAAACGCACAACGCCCAGCCTTCAGGAAGAAGTGCTGGGCGTTGTTCTTGCAGGCTTACACGCTTGCAGGCCTGATCAGACCATCGCGACACGCAGAGTTATATCTGCATAGCTCAGGTCATAGCTCAAGTGATAGTTCAGGGCTTGCTCAAGGCGGAGTGCAAGAGACGTCAGCCAAGACTAAGGCTTACGCTGAATCCTCTGACTCCGCGTCTCCCTTGAAGGCCTCAAGCTCACGCAGCCATGTCTGGGCGGCCTCGCGATCGAGATCGAATTCCGCGATCAGGCTCTCGAGCCGCGCCACGAACTCCGCTTCACGCTGCTGGGCGCGCGCGTCGTCGGCGCCGTGGTTCGACTCAGCGGCGGGCGCAGGCTGAGAAGTGCGATCCAGCGCATTCAGCTCTTCCGCCAACGCCTTTTCGAGCTCATCAAAGAGAGCACGCTGCTTGCGAGCACTGGCAATGATCTTTTCATCATGTCGGTTCATGCACGATTTTCCACTTTTGATCTTGTCGACAACAAGAAGACAACGCTATGAGTTCACTGCAGGACGATGAGCGACAATTTGACTTGCAGCTTATGCACGACACCTTCAACACTCGACCGGCGCGCCTCAAATCAAGATGTTAGCGAGCCTCTTCTGGACAGCCATAGACAAATGACAGATATCTTCTTGAAAGCCATACAGAAAACTAGCTTCATCATGCCCCTTTCAACGCCTGCTCGCAAGACATCGCGCGATACGCAAAGCGCGCAAGTGCCCTGAACTGGGGCTTCGCGGAGTGTTGAGCGCCTTCGCTTGGCATTTGGACGGCAACACCGTAGCGTTGGCTGAATTAGATCGAGGCTTGAAACGACATCTACAGGGCCTTGCGCTAGCCGCTATGCTCGAAACAGTGCCATCATCGCTCTTACCAGCACCACCGCATCACTCATGGATGACGTGACTTGATAATCAAGGATAGTGATCTCTCTCGACATGGGCCAGATACCGGCCCGCCCGATCTTCGCTCCCCGGACAGACAGCGTCCGTTCGGCAAACCCTTGCGCCTGTGGCTGGGGTTGGCCGCACTCTCCTTCATCTCGCTGGGCGGCCTGCTGGCATTTCAGGAATCGCAGAGTCGCGAGCAGAACATTCTGCAGGCCCAGGCCACACAGATGCTGGTCGCCAAGGAGCGGCGTCATCAGGCAAGTCTGATGGTAGAGCAGACACTGGGCATGATCGCCTCTCGACATCGCGATTACGAGCATCGCTTGCAACGCCTTCTCATCACCACCATGCGATCCCCGTCGCTGGGCATTAGCCATCTGAGTGGGCGCGATCGCTCCTTTGTCAGCACCGAACTGTTGCGCCAGTTCCCGGACCTGCGCATCAACCCGGACTGGATCGAGATCGCGCAGCTACCCACCACACTACCCCCTGACTGGTGGAATCAGGAGCTGAATCAGCGCCTCAACGCGGGCATGCGCAAGGCACAATTCCTTCGCGGTAGGGATGCAGGACTGGTGTTTGCCGTGCCTCTGGGGCAAGAGGAAGACAGCCCCGGCGCCGTGCGCCTTGATCGTCGACAGCAGCCGGCCCCTTGGGCGCTGGTGCATATTGACCCAAAGATGGTGGCCTTTCTGGTCGCCAATGAGCTGAGACAGTCTCTGCACGCGAGTATAGAGCGCGAGGAAAGCCGCTATGTCTGGATCAATGAGATATTGGATCCGGCCGGCGGTGAGGGTTATGCACGCCGCTTGATCCATCCTCTGCTGCCCGACACCGAAGGCAAATTGCTGTCGACCGAGTACCAGGACAGCAGTGGCCGCTTCCCGTATCGCACTGAGCTCGAGGGTGTCTTGAAAGGTAGTGGCATCTACTTCGATTACCGCTTCCCCAAGCGCCCCGGCGCCGAGCAGGTCGACAAGACCGCCTACGCCGCCCTGTATCCCCCCTTCCAATGGATCATCGCCAGTGGTGTCTATCTCGATGACATCAGTGAAGCCGCCTTCGAGGCGCACGAAGACTTGATGCAGAAGAAGCACGCGCTGGAGCGTTGGCACTTCCTGATCACGCTGGTGGTGACCTTGATGCTCTGCCTGGCCTTTGGCTATGCCTTCCTACGCCAGTATCGCGAGCGACAGCTCCAGATGCGTCAGCGCATGAATCAACTGGAGCATGAGCTTGAGCAGCGCGGCGAAGACAGGCTCGGGTCGGTAATGCGAATGATCCGCGAGGAACGCTGCCCCGAGCGCTCAGGAGAAGACTTGCTGGCCGCCAACCTTGTCAGCGCCATCGCGACCCGACTCGGGATGGACCGCCAGGAAATCGCCACGCTGGAACGCGTTGCCATGTTGCATGATATCGGCAAGCTGGCACTGCCCGACTCACTGCTGCGGCCACGCGATGAACTCCATTTCGATCAGTATCACTTGCTGCGACGCCATGTCGAGATCGGTGCACGCATGATGGAAGATGCCCTGATGGCGCCCGCCGAAGCTGACCTGTTACGTGCTAGCCAGCAGCACATGGTGAATGCCTCACGCAGGAGGGCGCCTTTGAACACCACCGCTGATACGTCTACTCAACCTTCTCAATTCTCACAACCCTCTTCGAGTTTCCCGTCTTCGGGAAGCACAAAAGACGAGCAAGCCTCGGCTGATGTTGCAGTAACGTCGCTTGCCGAGACGAGCCTCGCTGCCAGCACTCTGGCGCTGGTCGTGCAGATCATCGAGCTGGTGCGTCACACTAGTGTCAGTGAGGCCCAGGCGCTGTGCGATATCGAACATCGTCATGGTCATATACCGCCAGAATTGCTGCAGGTGGCGCGTGAAGTGCTGACGGAGCAACCGATACCGCCGGCGCCCACCCTGCATCGACTCTGCCCGCAGCAGGTAGAACGTGACCCGAATCGGTGGCGCGACAGCCAAAGTGGCTGCTTCACCCGCGCACTACTGGATGCCGCTCTCGAAGCGCTGGCCCGTGAGTGTCAGGATGCCATGGGGCAGCACATCACGCTGTGTCATCTTCGCCTGAGCCGGAAGGGAGGAGCGCGACGCGATCCTGGCGACAGGCAACTTGCGCCACTCGATGCCCAGCTTGGCCCGCACCTGAATGCCTGCTTCTATCCGTTACGTGTCTTCCACGTCAGCGAGGGCAACTTCATCGTGATGGGGCACCAATGTCGGGATATCTCGCCTGCGCAGAAAGTGACTCGCCGCCCTGAAGGCAATCAGCCACTGTTCGAGGCGCCAGCCAATGGCACTGCCTCACCGCCCACCGCCGATTCCCTGGCATCGCTGCTGTCATCGCTGGAGGACACCGCGACGCTCGAGGTCACGCTGCTCGATCTCTCGTGTGCCCAGACACTCAAGGAATGGCAATTGACCCTCAATGGCCACCTGGCTCGCTACCCGCCATCGGCTTGATCCGGTCATGGCGCCAGACTTCTCTTTATGCCCCACTTCCCTATGACCCGCTTTGCATGTGACCCGACTTCCCAGCGTGACAGGGGCCAGACACCGCGTCTGGCCCCGCTCGTTGTGGGCGCACTGCTTGTGATACCCGCCTTCTTGTCACCTCAAGCCTTGTTAGCTACGTCGAGCGATCTTGCGCGCGACCAAAGTTGAAGTGTTTGCGCCTTGTTGAAATGTCGGACATTTATTAATGTGTGTTCAGACATTTATCCTGATGCTCGGAACCTCATGCATCAGCGCCACGCTCGAAGACGGTGCGATGCAGTGACTCTCTTGACCATCCCCTCATGACAGGCATCTCAATGACCGACTCTCTGGCGTCAGCCTCGTTCGCCACTGACAGCGCCTCAGCTGACGACGCGATCCCACGCAGCATGGAGGCCATCGCCACCTGCATGGCGCGGGAAATTCTCGCGGGTAGCTTCGACCCCGGTGACAGTTTTCCGCGTGAGCTCGATATCTGCCAGCGCTTCGACGCCAGCCGCAACCGTGTTCGCAATGCCTTGGCACAGTTAGTGAGTGCCGGGCTGCTGGAGCGCACCGCCGGGCGTGGCACCATCGTGCGCGAGATGAGCGAATGGCAGCTGCTGGACCCACTGATGAGCCATTGGGTCAGTGGTCTCGACGGCATCAATCCGGACCTGATGCGTGAGATCTACGCCTTTCGCCTGTCCGTCGAGCCCTATGTCAGTGCGCTGGCCGCGATGAAGGCCAATGCCCAGGACCTTGCGCGCCTGGAGCGCGCCTTCGAAGGCATGGTCAATACCGCCAATGACAGCTCGCGCGAGGCGCATGCCGAGCACGATGTCGCTTTCCACGAAGCCATCTACCACGCCACGCACAATCTGGTGTGGACACAGCTTGGCAGTTTGCTGCGCCCTTCCATCAGCCAACTGATCCACAGTACCCAGCAGTCCGCGCAGCAGCATGATCACAGCCATCATCGCGCCAGCCTCGATCGTCACCGTGCGGTGATGGAGGCCATTCGCCTGCGCCAGCCCGAGATGGCACGCACCTGTGCCGAGCGGGTACTGGAGACCGCAGCCCGCGATCTCGGCTTCTCACCGGCCCACCCGCAGCTGGGGCACCGCCGCTTCTGATCCTGATCGGGCGTCAGCTGATGACGACCGATTCCACGACTCGCTTCGCCTGGCGCTGACCCTCATTCAACCTCCCATTCTCAACAAGGATGCATCCGTGAAAATCACCCGACTCAAGACCTGGCAAGTTCCGCCGCGCTGGCTGTTCCTCAAGATCGAGACCGATGAAGGCTGCTATGGCTGGGGCGAGCCGGTCATCGAGGGCCGCGCCGCGACGGTCGAGGCCGCCGTGCACGAGCTGTCCGATTATCTGGTCGGTCAGGACCCGCGCAATATCGAGCACCTGTGGAACGTGATGTA
This sequence comes from Cobetia sp. 29-18-1, assembly GCF_029846405.1. NCBI lineage: Bacteria > Pseudomonadati > Pseudomonadota > Gammaproteobacteria > Oceanospirillales > Halomonadaceae > Cobetia > Cobetia sp. 29-18-1. The sequence continues at coordinate 94,491 of NZ_JARWKS010000017.1, read as the reverse complement.
CCGCGCGGGCTTCTACCGTGGCGGCCCGATCCTGATGTCTGCCATCGCCGGCATCGATCAGGCGCTGTGGGACCTGAAGGGCCGTGATCTGGGAGTGCCCGTGCACCAGCTGCTCGGCGGCCCGGTGCGCGACAAGATGCGCATGTACGCCTGGACCGGCGGCGACCGCCCGTCAGATGTCGGCGCAGGCGCCAAGGCACTGGTCGATCAGGGCTTCACCGCCTTCAAGATGAATGGCACGCCGGAGATGCAGATCGTCGATTCGCACAAGAAGATCGATGACGCCGTGGCACGTGTCGCCGAGGCTCGTGATGCGGTCGGTCCGGATGTCGGCATCGGCATCGACTTCCATGGTCGCGTGCATCGCCCGATGGCCAAGGCGTTGCTGCGTGAGCTGGAGCAGTTCCACCCGATGTTCATCGAGGAGCCGGTCGCGCCTGAGCACCTGCCGTCCCTCAAGCACATCGCCGAAGGCATCGCGACGCCCATCGCCACCGGCGAGCGCCTGCACACCCGCTTCCAGTTCCGCGATCTGCTGGCGGACGGCATGGTCGACATCATCCAGCCGGATCTCTCCCACTGTGGCGGCATCAGCGAAGGCTTGAAGATCGCCACCCTGGCCTCGGCCTACGATGTGGCGCTGGCCCCGCACTGCCCGCTCGGCCCGCTGACGCTGGCGGCCTCGCTGCAACTGGACGCGGTGTGTCACAACGCCTTCATCCAGGAACAGAGCATGGGAATCCACTACAACAAGGACAACGACGTACTGGATTACCTGGTCGACAAGGATGCGCTGGCGATCAAGGACGGCTTCTGCGCCATTCCGCAGGGCCCTGGGCTGGGCGTCGAGATCGACGAAGCCTTCGTCGAGGAGCGTGCCAAGGTCGGCCATCGCTGGCGCAACCCGCTGTGGACCCACGAAGACGGCTCCGTCGCCGAGTGGTAATGCTGAGCAAACCGCAACGAACACATTGACAACACAGATGCCATGCCAGGACAGGCCTTCCGCCTAAGGCCTGTCACGCTGCAGGAAGGATTCGACATGACTCGTACCGCATCATCCACGCCTGAACGCCCCGCCTTCGCCGACTTTCGCTACCCGGACCTCGAAGGTGCCAGCGTCTTCATCACCGGCGGTGGCTCCGGCATCGGCGCCGCACTGACCGAAGGCTTCCTCGCCCAGGGCGCCAAGGTCGCCTTCGTCGGCCTGTCCGATGCCAGCGAATTCTGTGACGCCATGGAAGCTCGCTACGCCAATCGTCCGTTGTTCATCCCCTGCAACATCCAGGATATCGAGGCGCTGCAGGCGGCCGTCGCTCAGGCGCGTGAGGCCCATGGCCTGATCAACGTGCTGGTCAACAACGCCGCGCGTGACACCCGTCATACGCTGGATGAGTGGACGGTGGAACAGTGGGATGAATCCATCGCCACCAACCTGCGCCCGCAATTCTTCACCGCCCAGGCTGTCGCCCCCGACATGCGCGCGCTGGGTGGCGGCGCCATCATCAATCTGTCCTCCAATAGCTACATGCTGGGACTGGGCGGCTACCCGACCTACGTTACCGCCAAGGCCGGCATCATGGGCATGACCAAGGCGCTGGCGCGCGAGCTGGGCCCGGACGCCATTCGCGTCAACTGCCTGATTCCAGGCTGGGTGATGACGGAGCGTCAGCGCGAGCTGTGGGTCAACGACAAGGACTTGAACGAGTGCATTGATCAGCAATGTCTGAAAGAGGCCATTCCGGTCGAGGACATGATCAATCCGTGCCTGTTCCTGGCCTCCAGCGCCTCGCGCATGATGACCGGCCAGCCGATGGTGGTAGACGGAGGCCGAGTGTGAGCGCCGTCAGCGTCACGCCGGCCTGGATCGCCGTCGACTGGGGCTCCAGCAATCTGCGCGCCTGGGCCGTCACTGGCGACGATGAGGTCATCGCCCAGTCCAGCAGTGCCCGCGGCATGCTGGGACTGGCGGCGGATGAGTTCGAGGATGTGCTGCGCGTGCTGATCAATGACTGGCTGCCCGACGATGCGACGGCTCCCATGCCGGTGCTGATCTGTGGCATGGCTGGTGCGCGTCAGGGCTGGCAGGAGGCGGCTTACCTGCCGTTGCCCACGGAGAAGACGCCTTCCCGTGATGTGCTGGGGGCACTCTCCGAGCAGCTCACCCATGTCTCAACCCGCGACAGCCGCCTTGCCGTCGCCATCGTGCCGGGCCTCTGTCAGCAGCAGCCTGCCTTTGACGTCATGCGTGGCGAGGAGACCCAGCTGGCGGGCCTGGTCGCGGCCCAGCCAGACTACAGCGGTGCGGTGTGTCTGCCCGGCACCCACGCCAAGTGGGCACATCTCGCCAGTGGCGCCATCACCGGCTTCAGCACCTTCATGAGCGGCGAACTCTTCAAGCTGCTGAGTCAGGATTCGGTGCTCAAGCACTCCGTCGCCGCGGGGGATCTCAGCGACGCCGCACAGCGCGATGCCTATCTGGAGGGCATCGATACGGCGCTTGCCGCCCCGGGGCGCACCACCGCCCAGCTATTCGGCATTCGTGCCCGCGATCTGCTCGATACGAGTCTGCCTCAGGGTGACGCTCGCAAGACGGTACTCGGCGCACGCCTGTCAGGCCTGGTGCTGGGGCTTGAGCTGGCGGGCGCCACTGCGGAGCTTTCAGATCACGCCACCATCACCCTGATCGGCGATGCCGTGCTGTGCCAGCGCTATCAGGTCGCGCTGGAACATCTGGGCTATCAGGTCACCACCGCAGCCAACGCCGACATGATTCTGGCGGGGCTCGGACGCATTCAGCGTGCACGATCACCCGCGCAGGTGTCGTCAGCGGCCTGCACATCTGTGAGTCATTGATTCAGTCATGCAGTGGCGCTGTATACCAGCGCCACTGTGATCCACGCCATTGCGCCATCAAACAGCCCCTTTTCTGGAGATCGCCATGAGCCTGCCTCTGGTCGCCATACTGCGCGGTGTGACACCGCAAGACATCATCGCCATCGCCGACGAGATCATCGCCGCCGGCATCACCCGCATCGAAGTCCCGCTCAACTCCCCTCAACCTCTGGAGAGCATCGCCGCGCTGGTCGAGCACTGCGAGCGCGCGCACGGCGGCAAGATCCTGATCGGCGCCGGCACCGTGCTGACCCCACAGCAGGTACGCGATGTACACGCCGCCGGCGGTCGTCTGATCGTCTCACCCAATGCCGATGTCGACGTCATCCGCGAAAGCCGCCGGCTGGAGATGATCTCGCTGCCCGGCATCGTCACCCCGACGGAAGCCTTCGCCGCCCTCGCCGCCGGTGCCTCAGGTCTCAAGCTGTTCCCGGCGACTCAGGTCGGCATCGTCAACATGAAGGCCATGCTGGCCGTGCTGCCCAAGGACACCGAGCTTTATGCCGTCGGCGGCATCGGCAGTGACAACTTCGCCGAATGGCGCGCGGCGGGTGTCCACGGCGCCGGCCTCGGCACGGCCATCTACACGCCTGGCATGAGCGCCGCCGAAGTGGGCGAACGCGCCCGCACGCTGGTCGCAGCATGGCAGGCAGCAGACTGACAGCCACACACGGATGGCGACAAGCCACGTCGCTGCAAGAGCGATGAGAGCGCGCCAATAGCCCATGGGTATAAGCGACCACGGATATCGCAAAGGAGCAGCAGATGACGTCATCACCATGCCTCGGCACTGCCAGGCGCCTCGTCGCCAGTGGCTGCGAGCTAGGCGAAGGGCCGGGCTGGACGCCCGCGACCAAGGCCCTGCCTGCGCGAGTGCGCTGGCTGAACATTCTCGCCGGCGAGCTGCATCATGCCGTCGTGGACGGCAGTGATCACGTTGTAACTCAGCTTGCGCGCCGCACTTCCTACGCAGCCGTTACCCAAGACGGCGATTATCTGCTGGTCGCAGAGGGGATGCTCTCGCGCTTCAATCCTGAGACCGGCACCGTAGAGAATTTCATGCCCTTCGAGGCGGACACGACGCCGGCCACGCGCAGCAATGACGCGCGGGTCGATCGTCACGGCAGTCTGTGGCTCTCGAGCATGGGCTGCAACGCCGAGACCGGCGCCGGCAGCCTCTATCGGCTGCATCGCGGTGAGCTGACCTGCGTGCTCGAGGGGCTGACCATTCCCAATGCGCTGTGCTTCTCGCCGGATGGCCGCCTCGCCTATTTCACCGACACCGTCACCGGTCAGGTGATGCGCTGGCAGCTGGACGCCGATGGCTGGCCACTCAAGTCAGCAGGTGAAGGGTCGGCAGGTGAATACAACGCTCCTGAAGTCTGGGCCGACCTGCGGGATGCCGGCGGTGGCCCGGATGGCGCCGTGATCGATGCCGATGGCCACATGTGGATCGCGCTCTGGGGGGCCGGCCGCGTCGCCAGGCTGGACCACGACGGCAAGGAAATCGCCCATGTGGCGCTGCCGGTCAGCCAGCCTTCGTGCCCGCTGTTCGGTGGTGAGGGGCTGAGCACGCTGTATATCACCACGGCGCATGAAGGCATGGACGCGCCGGATCATGTGGCGGGTGATGGCGACCTCTTCGCGCTGGACCTGTCAGCACATGGCTTCAAGGGACTGGCAGAGCCACCGCTGGCACTGGGCTGACAACTGCCATTCCGTCTCTGATCTCTCTTTATTTCTGGACCTCTCATGATGACCGCAGACGCCCCATCTTCCCGACCTTCGGCTGCGCCTGACGCGGCCTGGTCAAGCGAACAGCAGTGGTTGAGCCTGAGTGCCGATGGCATCCAGCTGCAGCTGGATCTCGCCGATGGCCTGCTCAAGCTGGCCCATTTCGGGCGCATCGCGCCCATCAATCCGGATCAGCACCGTCTGATGAGCGCTGCCGCCACTCCCCAGGCAAGTCTCGATCAGCTGCCGCCCAACACCCTATTCAATGATGCCGGACTCGGTTTTGCCGGCTATCCCGCGCTGATCGGTGACCGCGAAGGCCGCGACTGGCTGACGGCGATGCGTCTGAGCGATGTGACCTGCTCGACGGATGCCACCGGCGCCCACGCTCGCCTGACGCTTCGCGACAGCCAGAGTGAGCTGGAAGTGCTGCTTGCGCTGACCGTCACCCGCGAGGGCGTATTGCGTCAGCAGACGACCCTGACCAATCAGTCATCAGCGCCCTACCGGCTCGAATGGCTGGCGGCTACCTGCCTGCCGCTGCCGGTCCGCTTCGAGGAATGCCTGAGTTTCGGTGGCCGCTGGGTACAGGAATTCACCGAGACGCGTCATCGCCTCAGCGAAGGCACCTTCACGCTCGAGAACCGTCGCGGCCGCAGCTCGCATCAACGCGTGCCGACGCTGATCACCGGTACGCAAGGCTTCAGCGAGCAGCAGGGCGAAGTCATCACCGCGCATCTGGCGTGGAGCGGCAACCATCGCGCCCTGATCGAGCGTCAATTCGATGGCAGTACCCAATTGCAGATGGGCGCCCTGCTGCTGCCCGGCGAGCAGATGCTGGCCGCCGGCGACAGCGTGACCACCCCGGAAGTGGTAATGGCCTGGTCGGATACGGGCATCAATGGTGCCAGCCAGCGCATGCATCGCACCCTGCGCGCGCGCCTTGACTGGCCGGTGGCTGACAAGCCGCGCCCAGTACACGTCAACACCTGGGAAGCACTCTATTTCGATCACGACGCGACGCGTCTCGAGGAGTTGGTCGTTGCCGCCGGTGAGGTGGGTGCCGAGCGTTTCGTGCTCGATGATGGCTGGTTCGTCGGCCGGGATGGCGAGCGCGCCGCCTTGGGCGACTGGTATCTGGATGCCGGCAAGTACCCGCAGGGACTGGGGCCGTTGATCGAGTCCGTACAGGCGCACGGCATGGAATTCGGCCTGTGGGTCGAGCCCGAGATGGTCAATCCCGACAGCGATCTCTTCCGCACCCATCCGGACTGGATTCTCGGGCTGGAGGGGCGTGAGCAGCCGCTGGGGCGTTATCAATGCGTGCTGGACCTGACCCGCCGCGAGGTCTGTGACTACCTGTTTGCGCGCCTCGATGCGCTGCTCAGCGAATACCCGATCAAGTATCTGAAATGGGACATGAATCGCGACCTGACCCATGCGGGCGGCCAGTCGGAAGAAGGACGCGGCAAACCTGCCGCCCATGCTCAGGTCAGCGCGCTCTACTCTCTGCTGGCCCGCCTGCGTCAGACGCATCCCAGCGTCGAGATCGAGAGCTGCGCCTCGGGTGGCGCGCGCACCGATCACGGCATTCTGCGGCACACCCATCGCGTCTGGACGTCTGACTGCAACGACCCCCACGAGCGCACGCACATCCAGCGCGGGGCCAGTCGCGTACTGCCGCCGGAGCTTCTGGGCGCCCATATCGGGCCGCAACACGCTCACACCACCTCGCGACGCACGACGCTCGCCTTCCGTGCCTCCACGGCGCTGTTCGGTCACCTGGGGCTGGAGCTGGATGTCAGCCAGCTCGATCAGGCGGAGCGCAGTGAGCTGGGCGGCTGGATAGCGCGTTACAAGGCGCTGCGTGGCCTGCTGCACACCGGTGTCAGCTGGCGTCTGGATTGCCTGGATGACAATCAGCATGCCCACGGCGTGGTCAGTCAGGATGGCCAGCAGGCCCTTTTCAGCATCAACCAGCTGTCCATGCCACGCCACGCCGTGCCCGCCGCCCAGCCGCTGACCGGCCTGCAAGCCGACACGGCCTACCGGCTTGAGCTGCTGGAACTGCCGGAGCGCCCGGAGCGACGCATGAAGCAGCTGCCCGCCTGGATCAGCCGACAACAGGCTGGTGAGCCGGTCGTCGTCTCCGGTGAGTACCTGATGCGTGAAGGCCTTGCCCTGCCGGTGCTGGACCCCGACCAGGCGATCCTGATTCATCTTCAGGCGGTGCCAGCATGACCCGTGCTGCGCAGGCCGTGATTGCCTACGCTGCGCTCGCTTCCCATTCTCAGCTTCAAGGATGAAACCCATGCAGCTCGGTGTCTGTTACTACCCGGAACACTGGCCACGTGATCGCTGGCCGCAGGATGCTCGCGACATGATGGAAGCCGGCATTCGTGTCGTGCGTATCGGTGAATTCGCCTGGAGTCGCCTGGAACCCAGCGCGGGCGATCTGCGCTTCGAGTGGCTGGATGAGGCCGTCGAGGTCCTGGCGGCGGCCGGTCTCAAGATCGTGATGGGCACGCCCACGGCGACACCGCCCAAGTGGCTGGTGGATGCCCACCCGGAAATTCTGGCCGTCGATGAGAATGGCGATACGCGTGGCTATGGCTCGCGCCGTCATTACTGCTTCTCTTCACCGACGTTTCGTACCCTGAGCGAGCGCATCGTGCGCCTGATGGGCGAGCGCTACGCACACCATCCCGCGATCATCGCCTGGCAGACCGACAACGAGTACGGCTGTCATGACACCATCCTCAGCTACTCCGCGGCCGCCCGCGCCCGCTTCCCAGCATGGCTCGAGGCGCGCTATGGCACGGTCGAGGCCCTCAATCAGGCCTGGGGCACGGTGTTCTGGAGCATGGAAGTCAGCGAGTTCTCCCAGGTCGAGGCGCCCGTCGGCACCGTGACCGAACCGCACCCGGCCATCGTGCTCGATTATCGACGCTTCTGCTCCGACATGGTGGTCGAATACAACCGCCTGCAGGTGGAGACCCTGCGTGCCGCGGGTGTCAGCGGCGATATCGTGCACAACTTCATGGGCCTGTTCACCGAATTCGATCACTTCGACGTCGCTCGGGACCTGGATATCGCCAGCTGGGACAGCTACCCGCTGGGCTTTCTGGAGCGCGGTGCCCACGACGACGCCACCAAGGCCCATTATCGCCAGCAAGGTCATCCGGACTTTGCCGGCTTTCATCACGACCTCTACCGCGCCATGTGCAAGGGCCGCTGGTGGGTGATGGAGCAGCAGCCCGGCCCGGTCAACTGGGCGATCAGCAACGCCGCGCCCTTGCCCGGTATGGTGCGACTGTGGAGCCACGAAGCCTTCGCGCATGGCGCCGAAGTCGTCTCCTACTTCCGCTGGCGTCAGGCACCCTTCGCCCAGGAGCAGATGCACGCTGGCCTGCTGCGACCGGATGGCTCGCCCGCCTCGGCCTGGCCGGAGCTTTTGCAGGTGCGCGATGAGCTGGCGACACTCGCGGAGCATGACACGACGCCTGCCCAGCAGGCGCCCGTCGCCCTGATGTTCGATTACGCCTCCATCTGGGCCTGTCAGATCCAACCCCACGCCGAGAATTTCAACCCGCTCGAGCTGTACCTGAGCTGGTACAGCGCGCTGCGGCGACTCGGGCTTGATGTCGATATCGTCTCACCGCGCGATGCGCTCAGTGGCTATCCGCTGATCGTACTTCCCTGTCAGGTGATCGCCGATGAGGCACTGGCGGCGCGTCTGAGCGCGGCGCGCGATTCAGGCAGTCGCGTGGTGATCGGCGCACGCTCCGGCTCGCGTACGCCGGAGTTTCAGATTCCCATGGAGCTGGCACCCGGCGCGCTCAGCGAGCTGACGGGCGTCACGGTTGATCGAGTCGATGGCCTGCGCCCGGGCGCCGAGCCGGTCGTCACACTGAGCAACGGTGCACGCGGTCATGCCCTGCGCTGGCGAGACCTGCTCGATCATCAGCGCACCAGTGCACAGGTGGTAACGCGCTTCGAGAATGGCGAACCCGCCATCCTGCATCATCACGGCGTCAGCTATCTGACCGCCTGGTTGAGTGAAGACAGCCTGGTGGCGATTCTGCAGGCGGAGTGTCAGGCCTGCGGCATCACCACGCATGCCCTGCCCGACGGCGTGCGCCTGCGGCGGCGCGGGCCGCTGAGCTTCGCTTTCAACTATTCGCCTGAGCCACGCTGGCTACCCGAAGGCCTCGTCAATGACAGCGGGATGCTGTCCGGTAGCCGGGTGCTGGCACCCGCTGACGTCTGTATCTGGATCAGTGACGAAAAACGCCCCTGAGTGCGGTGGCTCCTGCCCACTCATTCAACGCGAAAATCGACTTTGCTTGAAAGCAGGACATCTCTCGGATTTCGCGACCGGCAGACTGTTCGATCACTTATCGCGGCGCCTTCGGGCGCCGCTTTTTTGGGTCGCTATTCTGGGTATCCATGTCACCTGCCCTGGCTTTATGACTGACTACTCCAGCGTGCTGACACAGCCCCTGCTTACCGGATGACTGTTATTGCAGTATTGTCCTAACAGAATAAATGTAAGATAACGGTATATTTTATTGTGTAACGATCTCTCTATTCACTGCGCAAGGCCAGAGAGTTTGGCCGGTTCAGCGCTCGTAGACTGCACAGTGCTGCCACTTAAGGCGCATTGTTCTCATGTCAGACAATCTCTAATGTGCTGGATGTCTCTGTATATAAGCCAATAAATAGCAAAAACAACAGGCCACGCACCTGTAAACAGGACAACCGTCGTCAATGGCAGACGACCCACGACTACGATAACGCCAACGACGAGATACCCCCATGAGTATTATTGCCATTCTGATATCGCTCGGGCTGCTGATGTTCCTGGCCTACCGCGGTATCACCGTTCTCTTGCTTGCCCCTCTGATGGCCGCCCTCGCCGTCGTCCTGTCAGGAGATGCAGCCGCCCTGCTGCCCAGTTACACCGTGACCTTCATGAGTCAGCTGGGCGGCTATCTGGCCAAGTTCTTCCCGCTGTTCATCCTCGGTGCTCTATTCGGACAACTGATGGCCGATTCCGGGGCCGCGCATGCCATCTCCGAAGGCCTGGTCAAACGCCTGGGGACACGCCATGTGATCCTGACCGTGGTACTGGCCTGTGCACTGCTCACCTATGGGGGCGTCTCGCTGTTCGTGGTCGCCTTCGCCGTCTATCCGATTGGTGCCCAGCTCTTCCAGCGTACTGGCACGCCCAAACGACTGCTGCCCGCGGCCATCGCTCTCGGCTCCTTCACCTTCACCATGACGGCTCTCCCCGGCACGCCTGCCATCCAAAACGCCATCCCGATCCCCTACTTCCAGACCAACAGCTTCGCGGCGCCAGGGTTGGGCATCATCGCGGGGCTGATGATGCTGGGGCTGGGTACCTGGTGGCTGAAAGGGCGTGCCAGCAAGGCTCAGGCACAAGGAGAAGGCTACGGGATCCACAAGGACGAAGCGCTGGAGGAATCCCCGGCACCCGCCGCACAGATGGGCATGATCACGGCTCTGATTCCGCTGGTGATGGTGATCGGCCTGAATGCTCTGCTGACCTATCTCGTCTTTCCGCGCATCGATTTCTCCTACCTGAGCGAGGCCTTCCCGGAGCTTGATCCGGCGGGTGCCACCGGCATGTGGTCGATCCTGATCGCGCTGGCCTTCGCCTCCACCTGGCTGGCCATTTCACGCTGGAAGCAGTGGGCCGACCTGAAGACCACCGTCAACAATGGCTGCTTCGGTGCCATGCTGCCGGTCTTCAATACCGCATCAGAGGTGGGGTATGGCGCGGTGATCGCCAGTCTGGCGGGTTTCGCGATGGTCAAGGAGGCGGTGCTCGGTCTGTATCCGGCCAACCCGCTGATCTCGGAAGCGGTGGCAGTCAATGTGCTGGCCGGTATCACCGGCTCGTCATCCGGCGGCATGAGCATCGCGCTGTCGACTCTGGGCGAAACCTACCGCGAGATGGCCGTCAATGCCGGCATCGACCTGGAACTAATGCACCGCGTGGCGGCGCTGGCGGCGGGCAGCATGGACACCTTGCCGCATTCTGGAGCGGTCATCACCCTGCTGGCGATCTGCAAGCTGACTCACCGCCAGTCCTACGGCCAGATGTTCATGATGACGGTCGCCTTCCCGATGCTGGCCCTGATTGCCGTCGTGATCCTGGGCAGCCTGGTCGGCAGTTTCTGAGCCGTAACAGCTTTAGAACCGTGTAAGCTACTGGCCATAAGCGGAGCAAAGTGACACCAATACAATGACAAGAAGGCCACCCATTCGGGTGGCCTTCTTGTTGAGCAATCACGCCAGCAATGCGCTGACACCTCAGTAGACGTGGTGAGCCCGCTTCGGGTTCAGCGTCTCATGACGTGCACGCGTCTTTATCCAGAGCGTCAGGTCATCGCGGTCGGTGCCTGGGTTCTCGGCGACCCACTCGACGATACGCGAGGCGATGAATTCGGCATGAAACTCATCATCGAACTGCAGCAGCATGAGGTCCTCGCCCGCCTGAGAGATGCGCAACAATACCTCGCTGGTCGGCAGTACATAGAGATTCAACTCATGCAGATATTGCGTCGTGAAGGTCACGCGCCGGAAACGCTCGGGAACTTTGCGCCCACTGCTGCTGATATCGTTCATGAAAGCCATGACTCTCTCCTACAGTAAGGCGCTAATACATTTCGCTCATTTTCGAGCTGACCTAGTTATCATAGCGCAGAAGATATGTTGCGGCTTGGTCTATAAGAACATTTTGTTGGAATCTTCAAGAGACTCTCTTAACGCAATATCAGCTGTGTCGTTGGCGTAGTGCATCACTTTGCAAGGTTAGCTCAACACGTGTCAGCCAGCCCGCCAGCAGCGACTGCTTATGCCGACTCATGGTGTGATGTTGCTCGATCACTTCGCATAATCGGTCGCCGGCCGCACACATCCTGGTGGGGCTCTCTCCTCGGGCACAGCGCTGATAGTCATCCGCCAGCGCATGGATCAATTCGCGTAAGGCGTGTAGTACCGGGCGTGGCACATCGTTGCCCAATTCCCGCCGCACAAAGCCTATGCCGCGCCCGATATCCATCCCTGTCAGCCCCAGCGTCAGTAGCGGCATGCCAACCACTGGCTGCTGCGTATCATCGGGCTGACCACTTGCCTTCTCGCCACTGCGGCGCGCTTCCTGCTCACGACTGCGAGTCTGTTCATGCCGCGCGAGGCGCAGCAGCCTGTCTCCCATGCGTCCACCGAACCAGCTGTCCAGGCGCTCGGTAGAGCGCTCCGCCAGCTCGCGAATATCACTCGCTGTGGCGCGAATCAGCTGGCGCTTGTCCCAACCAGCACCGGGTACGGGGATCAGGCGGAAACCGATGATGGTCACGATCAAGCCAATCCCGGCCGCCAGACTCCGATTGAGGGTATAGGCGACATCGAAGGTCATGCCGTTGTCCGGCATCACCAACAGAATGTTGAAGACCACGAAGGGCAAGGCGATCCCCGCCAGGGCTGGTACGACAGACCCCATCAGGCCGAGGAACAGAGGAATACTGAAGATGGTCACAAAGGGCACGAAGTGCTGGGCGTGACTGAGCATGACATTGCCGAACAGCAATACGCTCGGGACCGCCAGCAGCAAGCCCTTGAGCACCATCGGAATGATCGGCGCCGGATCACCACGGCTGACGAAGATGCCCGAGAACAAAGTCCCTAGCAGCATGGCCACCGCCCCGTTGTCCCACGCCGTCGCAAGCCAGAAGATAGCCGTGGCGCTGAAGATGGTCATCGCGCGGATCGCATCGATGGCGGCGCGTCCGTGATCGCGGTGCCAACTCATGCTTGGCTGACGCAGCTGATGACGGCCGGGATGATTGATGACCTCACGTGCCTGCAGGATGACCAGCGCATGCCCCAGCACCTCACGCAGACTGAACAGCAATCTGGCTTCAAGCGCGGTGATGCTTCGCTGACCGCGTGACAGGCGCAGACATTCCCCGCGCAGCTCCTTGAGCGTCTTGCGAGCCTGGGCCGTGCCCTGATTGTCGGCCATGCTTTGAAAAGCCGCGCCCAGACGTTGCATCAGGTCCTGGGTCGGCTGACTGAAACGCTCGGCTTCCTCTCTCTGTACCTGGTTCAACTCGTTGGGCTGTGCGCTTGTCCCACCGTCATCGTTCTGTGATGGCACAAAGAACTCGGGATGACGCAGCTGGTGCAGGGCCTTGAGTGTCGCGTAGAGACGCATGCTGCGCCGTGTCAGCAAGTGAACACCGCGAATACGTCCCTTGCCTTGGGGGCCTTCATAACGCGCCGAGTGAGCATCGATCTCGAGATTGTTGAGCGCATCCAACCCGGTCATCATCTGCTCGAGCATCGCCATGCGTTCCTGATGCTGATCCTTTTGCCGTCCAGTGGTCTTGCCTCCCTCTAACGGCATCGAGAACGCCAGCGCCATATAGCGGAAGGTGGCATTCACCGCTGTGTCCGCCAGCTGGCCGAGATGATCCCGTACCCGTATCGGCCATAGCAGCGCACTCACTACGACGGCACACAGCGCCCCGAGACTCAGCTCGCTGAGACGTGCCAGCGCCACCGAGAAGAAGTCATCCGGTGCCGAGGACGTCAGCACCACGATGATCATGCAAGCCACCGCCGCCATCACACAGCCGTAGGACAGATTGTTGTGCGTCAGCGAGGCGCCATAGATACATAGCCCGATCCACAGCGTGACCGAGCCCAGCGCCAATTCGGGCACCTGGGCAAAGCAACCCATGATCACCACGGCCACACAGGTACCGACGAAGGTACCCGTGACCTGACAGATGCCCTTCTCGACCACCATGCCCGACATCGGACGTGTCTGCAGAAATGCCGCCGAGATCAGCGCCCAATAGGGGCGATCGAGATCGAAGAAGAAGGCCGCGTAGAGGGCCAGTGCCATCGCCAGCACACCCTTGGTGGCGAACTTGAGCGCGAACGGCGAAGGCCTGAGGAAGGCGGCCAGAGCGGGAGTCATGGATCAGTGCTTCCCGTCTGCGTCTTGGACGGCCTGATCTGACTTGGCAGGTTCTGCCTTGGCCTGCGTCGCCTCATCATTGCCATCTTCAGCAGTGATCAGCCTGACACTCGCCGTCATGCCGGCGGCAAGATTGACACCTGATGCACGTACCGCCTCGATATCATCGAATTCCACCCGCACCGGAATGCGCTGCGCCAGACGCACCCAACTGAAGGTGGCGCTGACTTGAGGCAACTGCTGGGCATTGGTCGCGGTATTGTCATCAGCGATGCCCTGACCAATCCCCACAACACGCCCCTTGAAGTCTTTATTGCCGCTCATCAGCGTGATCTGGACCGGATCGCCCGGACGCACATGCTGCAGCTTGGTCTCCTGGAAGTAGGCACTCAGGTAAAAGGAGTCCGCCTTGATCAATGCCATGACTGGTGTCCCAGCAGTGACGTAATTGCCCTGACTGAGATGCATATTGAGGATACTGCCGGCGGCGGGTGCCACCAGACGCGTGCGATCGAGATCCAGCTGCGCGGATTGCACTGCGGCTTCGGCCTGTTGCACATCTGCGCGGGCGACCTCGGCTTCCAGGCGCGCACTGTCGCGCTCTTCTTCGCTGATGGCACGATTGGTCAAGCGACCACGACGATTGGATTCGTGCTCCTTCAGGCTCAGGGTCGCCTTGGCACTGGCGAGACTGGCCTTGGCCTTGGCGAGCGCCGCCTCATAGCGCGCACGATCCACCTGAAGAATGACATCCCCTTCCTTGACCCGCGTGGTATCCGCCACGTTCAGCTCACGCACCCAGCCGGAGACATCCGGGCTCAACGTGATCACCTCGGCGCGCACCCGGGCATCACGTGTCCAGGGGCTGTACATGTAGGTATTCCATAGCCATACCGCGCACCAGGCTGCAGCCGCCACCAGACATAGAGTGATGATCCATTTGACGGCTTTCTGTCGCAGGTTGCGCATGCGGTTTCCTTGGGGATAGAGGGGCTGGAGGAAATTGAAGGAAATGGGTGCCACGAAAGGGTTCGCGGGGAAATCAGGGTGACGAATGGCGAGACGCTGGAGGAATGATGTACGTCAGGTCACGAGGGCGACCACCGCCGCCAGACAGATGACAAACAGCGAGATATCGAACCAGGCCTCGAACCAGAGCTCGTGATTGGCCAGCAGACGATGCAGCAGCGTGCGTATGAGACCCGCCGCCAGCAAGGCGACCAGCGCATAGACCAGCATCGGGCTGATCAGGAATTCCCCGACCACCATTTCATGCAGCGCATTGAAGCCAGACGCAGCATCATTGCCCGTAGCGATTTCCTTCATCGAGAAGTCCTTAGCTAATATGCGAGATCTTGAGTCTCAGCTGTCATGCGTGCAATCAGCGTTCAACGATGGTGGCAGCCTGTCATGCATTCAAGGTCCGCCGTGAACTGTTCCACTGAACGAACTTTGACGGCAGCGTCATCGCTGAGAATATATGCAGGCTAACATTTTTCGACGACGTGCACCGTTGCGTGAGAAGAATCACCCCATTCCTTGCACAGCGCGCTACCAGAATTCGCACTCCATTTGGCTGAGCGCTAACCGGCACAAACGGCATGGATACCGGGCACTCAGGGGGTAGCAGTGGTCAAGGTGGCCAGAGACGCAAAACGGCTTACCCAGAAGGCAAGCCGTTTCATTTCGCACAGTGAAGACATCTAGTGATGATCGTGAGGGTCTACTACACCGCGTAGCCGAGCACGCGTGGCAGCCACAAGGCGAGCTCAGGGAACAGCATCACCACCGCCAACGCCGCCAGCATCGCCACCACGAAGACCATCGCCCACCCGACTGTCTTCTCGAGTCGAACCCCGGCCACGCTACTGGTCACCATCAGATTGACTGCCACTGGCGGGGTGAACTGCCCGATCGCGATGTTCATCGCCAGCAGGATGCCGAACCATACCGGATGCCAGCCGAAGTGCTGCATCACCGGAATCAGCACCGGCATCAGGATCAGGTAGATGGAGACCGCATCCAGCAGCATCCCGGCAATCAGCACCGCCACCATCACCAGAATCAGCAGCGTCGTTCCGCTATCCGACAACGTGATCAGCCATTCGGCCAGATGTCGGAAGGTGCCCAGCATGGTGCCCGCCCAGGCAAATATGCCCGCCAGCGCGATGATCAGCATCACCACACCGGAAATGACGGCCGCCTCCCTGAGCAGCTCCCACACCTGAGAGAGCTTGAGCTCGCGGGTGATGAAGAGCCCGACACACAGCCCATAGGCGGCCGCGACCACCGCCGCTTCCGTGGGCGTGAAGAGGCCTGAGCGCAGTCCGCCGAGGATGATCACCGGCGCCAGCAGGGCCGGGATCGCTGAGCGGAACGCCGGACCCAGCGCGATACGCTCGACCTGAGTCGGGTCTTCCCAGCGATAGCGACGCGAGAGGAACCAGGCCGGCAGCAGCAAGGCCACGCCGACCAGCAGCCCCGGAATCAGGCCCGCGGCAAACAGCGCACGCAGATCCACCCCCGGTACCACGATGGAGTAAAGGATCAGTGCGATGGACGGCGGGATCAGGATCGCCGTGGAGGCCGAGGCCGCAATCAGCGTCGCCGAGAATGCCTTGGGATAGCCCGCCCGCGTCATGCTGGGAATCATCACCATCGCCACCGCGGCGGCATCCGCCGGGCCGGAACCACTCATGCCCCCCATGATCAGACACACCAGCACTGCCACCAGCGCGAGGCCCCCGTGACGCGGGCCGATCAGCGCCTGAGCGAAGCGCACTAGCCGCGCCGCCACCCCGGCACGCTCGAACACCAGCCCGGTCAGGATGAACAGCGGAATGGCGATCAACGGATACTTGGCGATGCTGTTGTAGGTATTGGTACCGAGGGTGGCCAGCATGCTAACCGGCAGCCCCGCGACGATACCCACCGCCCCCGACAGCCCCAGCGCGAAGGCCACCGGCACGCCGAGTATCAACAGGGCGGCAAAGCTTGCGAGCAACCAGAGATCAGGACTCATGATCAGACTCCTTGTGCTCTGACGACGCATTCTGTCCGGGCCCCTGACCAGGCCCTTGCCTAAGACGCTCAACACACTGCTGAAGCTGACGCCAGGCCATCGCCAGCGCCAATATCGGCAGCCAGATCACGTACCACCAGTTGGGCAGACCCAGTCCCGGTGACAGCGAGTCCCACTGATACTCCTCCAGCGCGAAGGTCCCCCCGAACCACACCACCAGTCCCAGTACGACCAGCACCGCCAGGGTCTGCACTATCACGACCAGTCGCCACAGCGGCAACGGCAGCACGTCTTCCAGCAGCGCGATACGAATATGTGCCTGACGGAGAATCGCCACCGAGGAGCCCGCCAGCGTCAACAACACCAGCAGGAAGACCGAGAATTCCTCGGTAAAGGCAAAGGAAGCATCGGTGGCATAGCGCACCACCACATTGGCCAGACTGATGATACCGATCAGTCCCAGCGCCAACGCCGCCAGCCAGGATTCCGGCCGCACGCGTGGCGTTGGCCTGTCTGCGGGAGAAGGCGCTCCGATGGCGGCGTCTTGCAAGGTTTGCGGTGATGCTTGTTGAGACGGTTGTTGCGACTTTTGCGACATGACACGCGATCCACACGAACGCCGAGGCTGTCAGGCCCCGGCGTGGTTCTTCACTCAATAACGCGCACAGACCGCATTATTCCCGATGTCATCTGCTCTGTGAGCAGCGGCGATGGTGGCCTTGGCCGACTCAGCGCGAGGCCTCGACCTCGGCACGTGCCGTCTCGACCAGCGCCTCGCCGATCTTCGGTGTCCAGCTGGCGTAGACCGACTGGGTGGCATCACGGAAAGTCTGCATCGCATCCTCATCGAGCTTGACGACATTCACGCCGCGCGCCTCGATGTCCGCCAGCCGTTGAGCATTGCCCTCACGACTCATGGCGATCTCCCAAGCGCCCGCTTCCTTGGCCGTCTCGGTCAGCAGAGTGCGCTCCTGTTCACTGAGCGACTTCCACACGCGCTGGTTGGCGGCGAAGATCAGCGGGTCCGCCATATAGTGCCAGAGTGTCAGGTGGGTCTGACCGACCTGATCGATGCGCGCGACATCGAACACCGACAGCGGGTTCTCCTGGCCATCCACCGCGCCGGTGGTCAGTGCCGGCTTGGCATCCGCCCAGCTCATCTGGGTCGGGTTGGCGCCCAGCGCCGTGAAGGTGTCCTGGAACAGCGGCGAGCCCACCACACGAATCTTCAGGCCCTTCAAGTCATCCGGCGAGGTGATCGATTTAGAGGAGTTGGACACTTCACGGAAGCCGTTCTCGCCCCACGCCAGCGGCTTGATGCCCTTGGACTCGATGGCGGCGAAGACCTGCTTGCCCGACTCGCCCTGGGTCAGCGCATCGATGGCGGCGTGGTCCGGCATCAGGAATGGCAGCGAGAACAGATTGAGCTCCGGCACCTGGGGCGACCAGTTGATGGTCGAGCCCACCGCGAGATCGATCAGCCCCTGACGCATGGCCGAGAACTCCTTGGTCTGGTCCCCCGCCACCAGCTGGGCATTCGGATAGACGCGCAGAGTGAGCTCGCCACCGGAGCGCTCCTCTACCAGCTCCGCCCACTTCTCGGCCGCCTGCCCCCACGGGAAGGCATCCGACAGCACGGTGGAGACGGACAGCTCACGCGCCTCGGCATCACTCGCCATCAGCGGTGACAGCAGAGCCAGGCCAAGCACGCCGGCCATCAGGGCAGAGCGGCCCGTGGCAGCGGCACGCGGGCGCGCGGTATGGCTTTGAGAAAGAGATGGAGAATGATCCAGAGAAGAAGCCGCAGATTGATCCGCAGAGCGGTGACGCAGATGACGAGAGGCGGAGCCAGCGTTAGCGTGTGCAGCGGTCAGGGTCATGAATAACCTCTTGATTATGATGTTGTTGAGTGTGTCCAAAGGCAGATTCGCATCTACTTTGGTCGCTGACCATTCGACCATGCGACAGATCGGCGCTTTTTCGACGCTCACATGCTATCTCGCTGCATTACCGATTACTGTATATTCATCCACCCCTTGGGTTTTCCGAGACCTCTTGCGTACGAAACGCTCGACCATGTGGTGTCATCAGCGTGCGTTGCCAAGGAGTGTACCCAGCGATGCAAGAGGGCCAACCCTCGCGCAAGCCCCGCCAACAGGGAGTTTGACGATATTGCCCTTTGCAAGATGCCGTGCTTTTACAGCGCCAGCGTGTCCCGAGTCCGTGTCGGGTCATGATTTCATGAGGCACTGTATATTTATCCACCCCATTACATCCTTGAGACAAATTTCACGATATGTCGCCTTTCATCCACGCAATGGCGTACCACGGGTCGCAGACTCCGGATTCGGTCGGTAGACTGAGCGCCGTTCCCGCAAGGACCGACCACGACTGACCAACATCACGCACGCAAGTGTCGTACCTGACATCTCGTCGGCACCGCTTCCACGGTCCCGACCCTGACCGATGAGGCCCCCTTCCATGCCGAACCCCCAGCAGGAAGCCATACCCACTCCCACCTTCGAGACCGAGCCGCTCGACACCTCGCGCAAACGACTGCAGCCGACCAGCAGTCTCGGCGCAGCGGTCGTTCTGTGGTCGCTGCTGCTGGGAATGGGGATGCTGATGCTGGCCAACGGACTGCAGGGCAGTCTGTTGGGGATTCGCGCCTCCTCGGAAGGTTTCAGCAACACGATGACGGGCATCATCATGTCGGCGTACTTCGCCGGCTTCCTGTTGGGCTCGACGCTTGCGCCACGCAAGCTGCGCCGGGTCGGTCATGTGCGCACCTTCGCGGCGCTGGCTTCCATTACCTCGGTGTGCATCCTGATCCACGCACTCTATGTGGTGCCCGAGGTGTGGATCGCCATGCGCTTCATCACCGGCTTCGCCTTCGCCGGCCTCTACGTGGTCGCAGAGAGCTGGCTCAACAGCCAGGCGACCAACCAGATGCGTGGCCGTCTGCTGGCCATCTACATGGTGATCACTTATCTCGGTATGGGTGGCGGCCAACTGCTGCTCAACGTCGCCAATCCGAATACCTATCTGCTGTTCATCCTGGTGTCGGTGATCATGTCGCTGGCGCTGGTGCCAATGCTGCTGTCCGCCTCACCGCAACCAGAAGGCGCGCAGCCGGAGGCGATGGGGATCGTTCGTCTGCTGCGCCTGGCTCCGCTGGGCACCTTGGGCGGCTTCGCCACCGGTATCGCCAACGGCACCGTCTTCGGCATGGGCGCGGTGTATGCCGACCGCGCCGGCCTGCCGGTGCAGGAAGTCTCCTGGTTCATGGGCGCCTTCATTCTGGGTGCTGCCCTGTTGCAATGGCCGCTGGGCAAGCTCTCCGACAAGCTGTCGGCCAAGAAGGTGATTCTGGTCTGCAGTCTCGGGGCAATCGCGCTATCCATCGGCGGCGTGCCATTCAGTGGTGGCAGCATGCTGACCATGGCGCTGCTGGGTGCGGGCCTCGGCGGGTTGATCCTGACCCAGTACTCGCTGTTCCTGGCGGCGGCCAACAACCTGCTGACCACGCCACAGATCATCTCCGCCAGCGGCACGCTAGTGCTGATGCATGGCGCGGGCGCGATTCTGGGCCCGCTCACCGCGGGTCTGCTGATGGAGCGCTTCGGGGCCGTCGGCTTCCTCTATACCCTGACCGCCATTCACGTGCTGATCGTGATTCTGGCCGCCAGTGTCACCAGCAAGCCGCGCCAGGAACTGGATGCCGAGGAAGGCGATCACCCCGGCCACTATGTGGTGGCGCCCTCCACCACCAGTCCGCTGAGTGCCGCCTGGGTCGAGGAAGCCATCACCGAGCCGGAAACCGGTCAGCTGGAATTCGACTTCGATGCCGAACCTGAGCCGGAGTTGAGCGAGGAAGAACTTGCTGCCCAGCAACAGGAAGCCGCCTCTGAAACAGAAGAAGGCGTCGTGCAGCAGGTCGACAACGAGGAAGGCGTCATGAACGACCGCGTCACCGGCATGGAAGACGACTGGCATCTGGATGGCCATATCGACGAACAGGCCCAGCACCTCAGCGAAGAGGAACGCCGCGTCAAGTCGGAACCGGAGCGCGAGAGCTACTGATCACGTCTGACGACATGCTCGAGTGATAGACAAGAACACCGCCTCTCAGGGCGGTGTTCTTGTTTGGGGCGGGCGAAACTGAGACAGGAGAGACGAGGGCAGGCGTAACAGCAAGACGGTACAGCGAGAGGATAAAGTTCGGGGAAACGAAGAAGGCTCACAACGATAGAGGCTCAGCGACGACGCTTGCCCGCCCGTGCCACCAGATGCGGTGCCAGCACACCCTGCAGCCGACGCACGGCCTGGGAATGCAGCTGCGAGACACGCGATTCAGTGACATCGAGTACCGCGCCGATCTCCTTGAGGTTGAGCTTCTCCTGATAATAGAGCGCCATCAACAGCTTCTCGCGCTCCGGCAGCCGCGCGATGGCCTCATTCAAGGCCCGCCGCGTATCGGCCTCTTCCAGGGCGTCATGCGGCAAGGCAAACGGCGTGGCGAAAGGCGTCGCTTCAGGCGAGGCATAACCGCCCGCCAGCCCGCCTTCCTCATCCATCATCTCGTCCAGCGACATCACCATGCCGTTGTTGGTGTCCAGCAGCAGGCGTCGGTAATCTTCCAGCTCAAGCCCCATGGCAGCGGCGATCTGGGTCTCCTCGGGGGGATAGCCCAGACTCTGCTCAAGCTGCTGGATCACGCTCTCAAGCTCGCGACCGGCCCGGCGCACACTGCGCGGCAACCAGTCACGCGAGCGCAGCTCATCGAGCATCGCGCCGCGGATGCGCTGACTGGCATAGGTGGCAAAGCTGGCACCGTGGCCCTGCTCATAGCGGCCCACGCATTCACACAGCCCCAGCATGCCAGCCTGAATCAGATCCTCGAGATCGACACTCGCTGGCAAGCGCACCTGCAGCTGCAGCGCGATGCGGCGCACCAGCGGCTGATACTCGGTGTAGATATCCTGCTGGGCCATGCGCCCATTGGCGGTATACATCGGCGTCCTGGTCCTCGCTTGCATCCCTCGGGGTCGTTTGACTCAGGTCGTGCCCCTATCCTCGGGACTCCTGTTCCCAGCGTATTGTCGCGCCCCCACCACAAACCATTCGCTCGAATAGCTACCCTCAGTGACGGCTTTCCTGCCTTACGTCGCCATTGGGCTTCGGGGTGGCGGAGATACAGGCACACAGGAAGAAACAGTGAGGGAAGACGAGACACGCACAACGCCCACCAGCCGGTCGACAGAATGTCGCGAGAGTGGAGCGAGGATGTCACGAGGAGCGCCCGCAAGGAGAGCGCGCAAGGAAAGCCAGCGGAACAGCCAAAATGAGAAAGGGCAAAAGGCCGCAAAAAATTTCTAAAGTTCTGCCGCGCCGCGACGATAACTGAAGCAACGGCACAGGAGTCGTTACTGGCGACACGCCATCTATCTCCCCATTACGACAGGAAGTGACACATGGCTTCAGTGATCAATACCAACACCCTTTCCATGGTGACTCAGCAGAATCTGAGTAAGTCCCAGAACGACCTGAACACCTCCATGGAACGTCTGTCCTCCGGCCTGCGCATCAACAGCGCCAAGGACGACGCCGCCGGCCAGGCCATCGCCAACCGCATGGACGCTCAAATCACAGGCCTGTCCCAGGCACAGCGCAACGCGAATGATGGTATTTCCATTGCTCAGACGGCTGAAGGTGCTCTCAACCAAGTCAATGATAATTTACAACGCATTCGCGAGCTCACTGTTCAAGCTCAGAACGGCACAAACTCTGCTTCGGATATTGATTCAATTCAACAAGAAGTAAATCTTCGCCTCGAAGAGATTAATCGTATTTCAGAAGAAACTGATTTCAATGGAAGTAAAATATTATCTGGAACTGACGTAAAAAATATTGGGATACAAGTTGGCTCAGAAGATAATCAACAAATAAATATCGAAATGCAGTCTAACCTTGGATGGAACAAGTATGACGCAGAAGGCACAGTTCCCACAGAACAAGTCAATAATGAAGACCGCAAAGTAGAAGCTTTAGGCTTTGACGTCCTTTCGAAAACATCTGCAACTATAAGTGCTACTGGCATCGATACTCTGAAGAGTGATAACACAGGCGCTGGTAAAGGTAAGGAGCTCACAGCACCGGAAGTAGTTTCTTATACGAATAGTGATGGCAACACAGCTTATGCACTCAAAGGAGGCACTACTGAATCGGCCTATAATGTAACATTTGACACAGACGGCAACGCTACTATAGGCGAAGAGCTATCCTGGACAGATAAAGAAGCAGCCGATTCGAGCTCCGCTACCATTTCAGAAAGTGATAGTTTAACATTAACAGTTTCTAGCAATGCTCTTGAAACACTAGATAATGCCTTAGAAGCAGTTGACACCCAACGCTCTGCTCTCGGTGCCGTACAGAACCGTTTCGATTCTGCCATCACCAACCTGGCGACGACTGAAACCAATTTGGCCTCTGCCCAGTCGCGTATTCAGGATGCCGATTACGCAGAAGAAGTCTCCAGCATGACCACTGCACAGATTCTGCAGCAGGCGGGGACTTCCATGCTGACCCAGGCCAACCAGGTGCCGCAGAACGTGCTGTCACTGCTGGGCTGATTTCTGGCTCGCGTGCTGCATAGGCCTGTCACTCAGCAGAGTGGCAGGCCCGTCGCTGGCAGAGGATAGTGGCCTTGTTGATATTACTCCTTTTAGCTAACAGCGCTCTTGCATTTAAACCTCCGCCAGCGACAACCAGCAGCACCAGCGGCAAACAAAAAAGGGCAGACGCATCGCGTCTGCCCTTTTTCATTGGAATGCGGGTTTTAATCACACCGCCATATTCATGATTTCCTTGTAGGCGCTGAGCAACTTGTTGCGTACCTGCACGGTCATCTCGAATTCCAGCGAGGCCTTCTGGCCTGCCACCATGACCTGATCGAGGCTGACATCCGGGCTGCCCAGCTCTAAGGCCTTGGCCTGGCCTGCCGCGACCTGCTGTGACTGGCTGACGCGCGCCAGCGAATCCTTGAGCATGCCGGCAAAGCCTTGTGCATCAGTGCCACTGGCCTCTGACACTGCGCCCGCCGACTGAGTGTTGCTCCCGGCCGCCTGCGCCGCCATCTGATCAAGCTGCTGCAGACTGCCCGTCATCGCGGATGACATCGCCGCGCCGACTGCCTCAATCGTCATCCCGCCTCTCCTTTCTCAACGCGCGCCATTCGTCTGCCGCTTTCAGTGGAGCACAGACTATCAGTCAGTCGAGCGGCTGAAGGTAACTAATACCCCTGTTTTGCGACGCTATTCGTCTGATTGGATATGCGCTCAGCTTCGATAATGGCCAGCCTACGCAAGAAGGCGCTGCGAAACGCGACATTGTTGATCCATCGTTTTCATGTTTCGCCCTGCTTGCTGGAATCACCCGCTGCGAGTTCAGACCACGGCGCTTATCGGACATCTGCATGAGTACACCCAGCCAGACAGCGCCCCAGTCGGGCACCTCGACGACACCAGAATCATCGGACAAGCCAGCCAACCCCTTGTTGGCGCGCCTGGCGGCATTGCCACGCCTGCCGCTCATCATGGCGGCCGCCTTCAGCGTGGCTGTCATCGTCGCGTTGTTGCTGTGGGGCGCTGGCACCCAGTGGAGTGTGCTCTATCGCGACCTGCCCGCCAGCGAAGGCGGCGAGATCGTCGCGCAGCTGGAGCAGACCGGCGTGCCCTATCGGCTGAGCAATGAAGGCGCCACCGTCGAGGTCCCCAAGGAGGATGTCTATCGTCTGCGTCTGGCACTTGCCCAGCAGGGTCTGCCCAGTCAGGGCGGTTCCGGCTTCGAGCTGATGGATACCCAGGCCTTCGGCATCAGCCAGTTCACCGAACACGTCAATTACCAGCGCGCCCTGTCCGGCGAGCTGTCGCGCACCATCGCCAGTCTCGAGCCGGTGTCCAGCGCACGCGTGCACCTGGCACTGCCGGAAGATTCCGTCTTCGTGCGCGAGCGTCGTCCAGCGACGGCGTCCGTTGTGGTCGAACTCAAGGGCGGCCAACAGCTCAAGGCACGTCAGATCCAGGCCATCCAGCATCTGGTGGCCGGCAGCGTGCAGGGCCTGGCAAGCGAAGATATTACCGTCGTCGATCAGGATGGTAATCCCCTATCGCGGCCGGCAGGCGATGCGCTCAACCTCGATGGCAGCGCGCTGGAATATGCCCAGGCACTGGAGCGCAGCTATCAATCGCGCATCAATGCTCTGCTGACGCCACTGGTGGGACGCGACAACTTCCGCGCCGAGGTCAGCGCCCAGCTCGATTTCTCCCACGCCGAAGAGACCGAAGAGCACTACACGCCCAATCAGCAGCCGGGCAGCGCAGCAGTGCGCAGTGAACAGCTCAACAACACCGGCGCCGGCGAGATGCTCGGCATCGGCGGCGTGCCAGGCGCCCTCTCCAACACGCCCCCGGGAATTGCCGCTTCGCCCATCAATGCCGATGACGCGGCGAATACTGACGGCACCACACAGACTGACGACGCGACCAGCGGCCTGAGTAACTATCAGCGCAGCAGCACCATCAACTATGAAGTCAACAAGCGCGTGCGCCACACCCGTGCGCGCCTGGGTCGCCTCGACAATCTCTCGGTGGCGGTGGTGATCAATCACCGTCGCATCATGGACAGTGACGGCAACCCGACCAGCGAACCGCTGGCAGACGACCAGCTGGCACAGATCGATTCGCTGGTGCGCGAGGCGATGGGTTTCAATGCCGAGCGTGGCGACAGCCTCAGCGTGATCAATGCGCCCTTCATGACCGCCGAACAGCAGAACGCCGGCCCGCCGCAGCAGTGGTGGGAGAAGTGGCTGAACAATCCCGAGATGCAGGCGCTGGCCATCGAGCTTGGCCGCTACCTGATCATCGGCTTCATCGCCTGGCTGCTGTATCGCAAGTTGCTGCGCCCGCTCTTGCAGCCGCTGCTGCGTCCGCAGGAAGCCTACCAGACCATCGGTCAGCCGCCCGGCACACCGACAGCCGGCAGCGCAGCGGGTGGTATCGGCGGCATGGAGTCAGGCCTGACGACGGCCAATGGCGAGCTGGGCAGCATGATGGCGAGTCAGACAGCCCCGGCCAGTGGCCCGCGCACGCCAACCACCTATCAGCAGAACCTAAAGGATGCACGTGACATGGCCCGCGATGACCCGCGCATGGTCGCCATGATCCTCAAGAACTGGATGAGTCACCATGAGTAAGACACTGACCAACATGGAACGCAGCGCGGCCCTGATCATGAGCCTCGACGAGGACACCGCCGCAGAAGTCTTCAAGTTTCTGTCGACTCAGGAAATCCAACGGCTCAGCTCGACGATGACCAACATGCCGCAGGTCACCCAGGAGCAGATGGCGAAGACGCTGGAGGAATTCCACGCCGACAGCGAGCAGTTCAGCGCCGTCAATCTGCTGTCCACCGACCACATCCGCTCGGTGCTGGTGAAGGCGCTGGGTCAGGAGCGCGCCAGCTCGCTGCTCGAAGACATCTACGAGAGCTCCGGTCAGAACAATGGCATCGAGACGCTGAACCTGATGGAACCGCCGCTAGTGGCCGAGATGATCCGCGACGAACACCCGCAGATCATCGCCACCATCATGGTGCATCTGGAGCGCCATCAGGCCTCGCAGATTCTCGAGCACTTCTCCGACACCCTGCGCAACGATGTGCTGCTGCGTATCGCCACCTTCAGTGGCGTGCAGCCGGCGGCCCTGCAGGAACTGACCGAAGTGCTGAGCAACATGCTCAGTGGCCAGAATCTCAAGCGCAGCAAGATGGGCGGCATTCGTACCGCGGCCGAGATACTCAACCTGATGCCGGGACAGCAGGAAGAGCAGGTCCTCGAGGCGGTGCGCAACCACGACGAGAGTCTGGCGCAGCAGATCATCGACGAGATGTTCGTGTTCGAGAACCTGGTCGGGCTCGAGGACCGCTCCATCCAGCTGCTGCTCAAGGAAATCGACAACGAGACGCTGGTCACGGCGCTCAAGGGCTCCCCCGAGGCGATCATCCAGAAATTCCTGCAGAACATGTCGCAGCGTGCTGCCGAGATGCTGCGTGATGACATGGAGGCGCGTGGCCCGGTGCGTGTCAGCCAGGTCGAGGCCGAGCAAAAGAGCATCCTGCAGACGGTGCGTCGACTGGCCGACAGCGGCGAGATCGTGATCAACAGCGGTGGCGAGGACTATGTCTAATGAGGACCATGTCCAGTTCTGATCCGCATCATGACGCGTCTGGCCCGTGGGCCAAGCGCGACGTGGCAGGCAGCGATGACATGCATCAGTGGCAGCCGCTGGAACTCGACGCGCTGGATGGCAAGTCCGCATCGCCCCAGTCGGGTGGCGGCTTTCAAGCCGGCATGCCGCACACTGCGGCGCCGGATGTCGGCCTGATTCGGCGCATGGCACAACGTGCCCGCTCGACCTTCGAGCAGGAGACGCTACAGCAGCAACAGGCGGCACGTGACGAGGGCTATGCCGCGGGCGAGAAAGCCGGTTATGAAGCGGGTCTGGCACGTGCAAGGCAGGAAGCCGCCGAGCAGGCGGCGCGTCAGGCCGAGGCCGCCCAGCAGGCGCTCGAACAACAGGCTGCCCAGCTGGCACCGTTGATCGAGAACCTGCAGCAATCGCTGGCGTGCCTGGATGAGCAGATCAGCGATGAGCTGGCGGCACTGGCCATCAGCGTCGGACAGCATCTGGCCCGTGAGGCATTTCGTGCCCACCCGGAGCACATCATCGACAGCGTGCGCAGCCTGCTGGCGGCGGATCCGCCGCTGATCGGCCGTCCGCGTCTTTACCTGAATCCAGACGATCTGCCGCGCGTCGAGCAGGCGATGGGCGAACAGCTCGCCAAGCTGGGCTGGCAATGTCTGCCGGACGCCAGCCTGAGCCTCGGCGGATGTCGCGCCGAAGCCGACAGCGGCTGTCACGATGCCAGCCTCGAGAGTCGCCTGGAGATGCTGTCACGCCAGCTGCGCCATCGCGGCAGCGCCGACGGCAGCCTGCATGGCAAGGACGAGGCCAGCGGCTCGCGCATCGTGCAGCGCCAGTCGTCAGAACATGCACAGCCAGAGCAGGCACGCACCGAGCTGGCAGGAGATCGCACATGAGTGACACGCCATGAGCACCTCTTCCGCACAGCAATGGCGCAGCGCGCTGGGCGCCATTCGTGAGCGCGTCGAGAGCCTCGAGCCCCAACGCAGCAATGGCCGCCTGGTGCGCGCGACCGGCCTGGTGCTGGAAGCGGTCGGCCTGCGGCTGCCGGTGGGTGCCAGCTGTCTGGTCGAGCTGGGCGCGAACCTGCCGCCGGCCGAGGCCGAGGTGGTCGGCTTCGCCGATCAGACCCTCTACCTGATGCCCATCGACCCGCTCAGCGGCGTCGCACCGGGCGCACGGGTGTTCCCCCTCGGGCATGGCAATGTCGGCGAGCGACGCTATCCGGTCGGCGAAGCGCTGCTCGGGCGAGTCGTCGACGGCGTGGGCCGTCCGCTGGATGGCCTCGGCCCGCTGGAAGATGTCGAACATGCGCCGCTGGAGAGCCGCCCGCTCAACCCGCTGGAGCGCGCGCCCATCGACACGCCGCTGGATGTGGGCATTCGTGCCATCAACGCCTTGCTGAGCGTCGGCCGAGGCCAGCGCATGGGGCTGTTCGCCGGCTCTGGCGTCGGCAAGAGTGTGCTGCTGGGCATGATGGCGCGCTTCACCGATGCCGATGTGATCGTGGTCGGCCTGATCGGCGAGCGTGGGCGCGAGGTGCAGGAATTCATCGAGAACATTCTCGGCGAACAAGGCCTCAAGCGCGCCGTGGTCGTGGCCACGCCAGCCGACATGACGCCGCTGCATCGCCTCAAGGGCGCCAGCTACGCGACGCGCATCGCCGAGTCCCTGCGTGACAAGGGCCAGAATGTGCTGCTGATCATGGATTCGCTGACCCGTTACGCGATGGCCCAGCGCGAGATCGCCCTGGCCATCGGTGAGCCACCGGCCACCAAGGGCTATCCGCCCTCGGTCTTCGCCAAGCTGCCGGCGCTGGTGGAACGCACCGGCAACGGCCGGCGTGGCGGCGGGTCGATCACCGCCTTCTATACCGTGCTGACCGAAGGCGATGACCAGCAGGACCCCATCGCCGACAGTGCCCGCGCGATTCTGGATGGGCATATCGTGCTGTCGCGGCGCATCGCGGAAAGTGGCCACTACCCGGCCATCGATATCGAAGCCTCGATCAGCCGCGCCATGTCGGCGGTGGCGCCGGAGCGGCAACTCACCCGCGCCCGTCGCTTCAAGCAGTTCTATTCCAGTTATCAGCGCAATCAGGACCTGATCGCCATCGGCGCCTATCAGCCCGGCAACGACAAGGTGCTCGACGCCGCGGTGCGCCTGCACGAGCCGATGGGACGTTTCCTGCAACAAGGCACTACACAGCACGCAAGTCTTGCCGATAGTACGAACATGCTCGAACAATTGCTGGCCCAGCCATGATGGCCACCTTCACCTGTCATTGATCGGGAACTCTCACTGAATGGCCATCTCATCGTCACGCTTCGACACCCTGACCCAGCTGAGCGAGCGCCGGCGTGATGGCGCTGCGCGCCAGCTCACCAGTCAGCGTCAGCGTCAGGAAACCGCCGCCCAGCAGCTGGTCACCCTCGAGCAATACCGTCTCGACTACTGCCAGCAGATGCAGGCACGCCTGACTCAGGGGCTGGACCCGGCCAGCTGGCACAACTATCAGGCCTTCATCGCCTCGCTGGACAAGGCGATTGCCCAGTGTCGCGCGCGGGTAGCTCAGGAACAGACCCAGACGCACCATCAGCATCAGCGGCTGGTGAAGGAACAGCAGACCCACGCGGCCTGGCAGGGCCTGGCGGATCGCGCCAGCCTGAGCGCCGCGTTGCAGGCGCGCACCGCCGAGCAACGTCAGAGTGATGAACAAGCCACCCAGGCCTGGTTACGCCGTGCCAATGGCTGAAGACGGCCAGTCGGAGGAGTGACACCATGACAGACACTGCACGCATCTCGATGTTGTCGGCCACCTCGCCAACCAAAGCGCCGACCAGCACCAAGGCCTCCTCTGAGGAGGCTCGCTCGCGCGACGACATCAGCTCAGCTTCCTCAGAGAGCGCCTTCGAGGCACATCTGTCACGCGCCCAGCGTGAGGATCGCCAGCAGGACAGGCAAGCGGTGCAGGTGCAGACGCAAGCGCAAGACGCACAGCAGCAGCGTATCGAGCATCGCGAGGCCGCCGAAGACAAGCATGCCCAGCACCTCGAGCAGGCTCAGGCAGCGTCGTCAGAGACATCGCCCACTCCGGACCCCGCCGCTGCCGCCCTCCAGAATGGCAACCTCCCGCCTGCCCAGCCCTCATCGGCAAGCCAGACAACAGGACAGCCATCAGCGCAGCCACTCGAGGCCTCACGACTGGATAGCAGCGTCGAGCGCGGCATCTCGCGCATGCAACAGCTGCAGCAACTCACGCAAGGCGGTCAAGACGCTTCTGGCGGCGGCGATGAAGCGCTGAACACGACGGCGGGAACGGTAACGCTCGCTGGCGCACAGGCGCTCTCTACCTCGGGCAGCACGACGCTGCAAGGTGACTGGATCGCCGCGCTGCGCAATCCTGCGGCGGCGGGACTGGATGGCGCGATTACGGATCAGTCGCCCAGCAACAGGACCTCCGCGACAGCGGCAGGCAGCCTGAGCGCGGATGCGCCCTCCTCGCTGACGGATGGCGCGCTGGGCCCGCTGACCGAGGAGGCCATTGAAGGCATCACCGCCAAGGCCGACAGCGCCCTGCTTGATGCGAATTCTTCACGTAGCGGTGGCGATCAGTCCCAGCTCTCGGGTGCGTCATCTGCTGGCGTGTCAGCCGGCGCGTCGAGTTCGACCGCCGCAGGCAGCACCGCCATGCTCAATGGCTCGGGCAATCCAGCAGCCAATCCAGCGGGCATGGCATCACAGGCGGGAGCCTTGATCCCCGCAAGCGTCGGCACTCAGGCCTGGCAACAGGCACTCGGCGAGCAGGTGGTACGCATGCAGCTGAGCAAGTCGCCACAGGCCGAGATCGCGCTCAATCCGGCCAACCTGGGCAAGCTGACCATTCGCCTCAACATCGGCGAACAGGGCACCAGTGCGCACTTCGTCGCGGGCCACCAACAGGTGCGCTCGGCTGTCGAGTCATCCTTGAGCGAGCTGCGTCAGGCGCTGGAATCCCGGGGGCACGAGCTGACGGCGATCAGCTTCAGTGCTCAGGACGACACACCGGACGGGGCGCCGGACAACTCGGCCAATCAGGGTCAGTTCGCCCAGCACCTAGAGGGTCAGCCGGCGAGTGATGCCAGCACAAGCGCTGACGCCATGGAGGGAAGCCTCGCCGCGGGCAATCTCACAAGCAATCTTGCAAGTGCATCCCAGGCAGCCTGGGGACGGCGTGAATGGCAGGCATGACGGGCCTGGTGCTTGCCAGGTGCTTGTGTCAGCGGCTCCCGTCAGGTAGCTGTCAGATGAGCCCGCCTGGCGCGTCATCATTCAAGTAAGCGCTCGCACGTGGCGTTATTCCGCCGTTCGATAACCACGCCTTCGGTCATACTGGCCCCGCTACCGACTCCAGGGACACCGCACCACGATGTCAACGATTATCACCACCCCCGCCAGTCAGCGTCGCTCCTGGCTGCTGATCGGGGTCATCAGCCTGATGAGTGCCGTGATCGCGGCGCTAGTGGCCGTCTATTTCGCACTGCCGATGCTCAGTGATCAGAAGGCCGCACAGGACGCCGAGCCGGAAGTCGTGGTCGTGCCACCGCCGGTCTTCATGCCGCTTGCACCCCTCACGGTCAACCTGGAAAGCCCGCGCGGCAATCGCCTGCTCTATATCGGCATCACGCTCAAGATGGCCGATCAGGAGGCGGTGGCGCGCGTGGAAGAACTCAAGCCCGAACTCAAGAGCCGTCTGCTGCTGTTGCTGTCGGGCCAGAGCCCGGATGAGCTGATCACCCAGGCCGGCAAGCAGACACTGCAGAGCACCCTGACCGAGGCGCTTTCGCGCCCCTACAGTGAAGGCGGCCAGCCACTGGCCATCTCCGGCGTGCTGTACAACGACTTCATCGTGCAATAACTGGCCATGGCTCAAGACGATCTGCTGTCACAGGACGAAATCGATGCTCTGCTCTCCGGCGTGAACGGTGACAGCGGTGCAACGGCTGACGCCTCGAGCACGCCCGGCGAAGCGCGCATTCGCCCCTTCGACCCGGCGAGCCAGCACCGCATCATCCGGGATCGCCTGCATGCCCTGGATATCATCAACTCGCGCTTCAGCCGCCAGTTCCGCATGGGGCTGTTCAACCTGATCCGCTGCGGCGCCGATATCACCGCCGGGCCGGTGCAGTTCCTGAGCTACAACGAATTTTCTCGCAACGTGCCGGTGCCGACCAACATCAACCTGTTCACCATGAAGCCGCTGCGCGGTACCTCGATGCTGGTGTTTCCGCCCAGTCTCGTGTTCATGGTGGTCGACAGCCTGTTCGGTGGTGATGGCCGCTTCGTGACCAAGTCAGAGGGTCGCGAATTCACACGCACCGAACAACGCGTCATCCAGCGCCTGATGCAGCTGGCCTTGAATGCCTACCGCGACGCCTGGTCGGCGGTCTATGCCGTGGAAACCGACTATCTGCGCAGCGAGATGCAGGTGAAGTTCGCCAATATCACCAGCTCTCCCAACGAGATCGTGGTGTGCACCAGCTTCCATCTGGAGGTCGGCAATCACAGCAGCGACTTCCAGATCTGCCTGCCCTACTCGATGATCGAGCCGCACCGCGAGCTGCTCTCGAGCCCGCTGCAGGAAACCAGCGCCGAAGGCGACAGCCGCTGGGGCGAGCGCCTGCGCAAGGAAGTGCGCGCCACCGATGTCGAGCTGCACGCCGACTTTGCCAGCATCACCACCACGCTAGGCGCCTTGGCCGAACTTGCCGTGGGCGATGTGCTGCCCATCGAGAAGCCCGAGCGCGTCAACGCCTACGTCAACAATGTGCCGGTGCTCGAAGCCGGTTTCGGTCGCGCCAATGGCCACCGCGCCCTGCGCGTGACCCGCATCATCAATCATCCGATCAACACTGCCAGCGAGGACAGCGGCGATGAGTGAGCCCAATTCGCCAGACGCGCCCGCGCCCAAGGCCACCCCGAATTCCCCGACATCCGGCACTGACGACCCCTGGGCCGATGCGATGACCGAGCAGATGGGCGACGAGTGGGCCAAGGCGCTGGAAGAACAGCAGAGCGAGGCTGCCCCCCAGGGCGGCGATATCTTCGAGCCCCTCGATGGCAGCGGTGGCGGCGCACGTCCGCGCGAGCTGGACATGATCATGGACATCCCGGTCAAGATGACCGTGGAGCTGGGGCGCACGCGGCTGACCATCAAGCAGCTGCTGGAGCTGTCTCAGGGCTCGGTGATCGAGCTGGATGGCCTGGCCGGTGAGCCGATGGACATCCTGATCAACGGCTACCTGATCGCCCAGGGCGAGGTGGTCGTGGTCGAGGACAAGTACGGTATCCGCATCACGGAAATCATCACCCCCAATGAGCGGGTACAGAAGCTCAACCGCTAAGGCTGTTCCTGTCATGACCTCCGATGCCCCTGACGGCGCGATCTTGCTGCCGGATGCCAGCCACAATACCAACACCAGCGCCAGCACTCAGGCGCCGTCACCGGCCTTTCTCGGTAGCGACGCAAACCTGAATGCCGATACAGGCCACAGCTCACCGCTGGGCGCGGCCAGCCTGGTCAATACCGGGCTGGCGCTAGCCGGCGTGATCGGCGTGATCCTGCTGCTGGCATGGCTGATAAAGACACTCGGTGGAGCCCAGACACTGCGCGGCAATCGCATTGCCCTGCGCCCGCTGGCGCGTCTGGCGCTGGGTCACAAACAGAGCCTGGTGGTAGTAGCAGTGGGCAACCAGCAATTGCTGCTGGGCGTCGGGCCGGCAGGCATCACCTCCCTCGGTGAGCTGACGGCCGAGAATGGCGGCCTGGTACCCGCAGACGATGGCAGCACTCCGAACAACGCATCGCTGACCTCGCCCACCTCCGCAACCGGCGGGAGCGGTGACGCGGCCGGCTTTGCCGAGTTGCTGCGCGATCGTCTCGCCAGACGCTCGCCGGCTGCCACGTCCGCCACGATGTCCTCTGAAGCGCCCAAGCGTGACACTCCAGACAAGACAGATGATGCGGAGCCTCGCTCATGACGGGCCTGGTGAGGTTGTCGCCGGGCATGAGAGCAAGAGGACTGAAGACAAGAGAGCTGCTGACAGGGCTGTTGGTCGCATTGTTGACATGCCTGCTGACGAGCCAATCGGCACACGCCGATGTGCTCAGCGGCCTGACCAGCCAGCCACTGCCGGACGGCGGCGAGTCCTGGTCGCTGAATATCCAGACACTGATCCTGCTCAGTGGCCTCGCCCTGCTGCCGGCAGCCTTGCTGATGATGAGTGCCTTCACGCGCATCATCATCGTGCTCGGCCTGCTGCGTACCGCGCTGGGCACCGCGTCTGCACCGCCCAATCAGGTGCTGGTCGGCATCGCGCTGTTTCTGACCTTCTTCGTGATGTCGCCGGTGCTGGAGCGCATCTACGACGAGGCCTGGCAACCCTATGACAGCCAGGCCATCAGCCTGCAGGATGCCATCGAACGCGGCGGCGATCCGCTGCGCGAATTCATGCTCGGTCAGGTGCGTGAGCCGGATATCGCCCTGTTCGCGCGCCTGGCCAAGGTCGAGGAAATCCAGACCCCGCAGGACGTGCCGTGGCGCGTACTGCTTCCGGCCTTCGTCACCAGCGAGCTGAAGACGGCCTTCCAGATCGGCTTCAGTCTGTTCGTGCCCTTCCTGATCATCGATCTGGTGGTGGCGAGCGTACTGATGGCACTGGGGATGATGATGGTGCCACCCGCCACCATCTCGCTGCCCTTCAAGTTGATGCTGTTCGTGATGGTCGATGGCTGGCAGCTGCTGCTGGGGTCGCTGGCCGAGAGCTTCTACTGAGCCAGCCCCTGACGTCACGCAGGCGCCGAGCTTTCTAGTCGTGACGCGCAACCGTGCCGCGCAACCGTGCACTGTCAGCCTCGACACCTCCCATCTGCCCATCGAGAACGCGCCGCCATGACCCCTGAAGTCATCACCAGCCTGGCATCGCATGCCATGTACATCACCCTGTTGGTGGCAAGCCCGCTGCTGGCCAGCGCCCTGTTCATCGGCCTGATCGTCAGCCTGTTCCAGGCCGCGACCCAGATCAACGAGATGACCCTGTCCTTCATCCCCAAGATTCTCGGCGTGTTCGGCACCCTGGTACTGGCCGGCCCCTGGTTGCTGGAGACGCTGATGGACTTCACGCGCAGCGTCTTCACCGGCTTCCCGCACCTGATCGGATGAGCGACGCCTGCATGAGCATCGCCAACAGACCTGACGCAAGCCCGGCGGGAGGACACCCTCTTGCCGAATGACCTGCTGTCCCCCGAGCACCTCCAGGCCCTGCTGCTGAGCGTGATGTGGCCCTTCGCGCGCCTGTCCGGTTTCATGATCAGCGCGCCGCTGTTCGGTCACCGCAGCCTGCCCACGTCAGTGCGCCTGTTGATGGCCTTTGGCCTGGCGCTGATCATCGCGCCGCTGGTCGAGAGCCCGCCCCCGGTGGACGTGCTCGGCCCGGCCGCCGTCTGGCAGCTGGCATTGCAGATGGGCGTCGGCCTGGCACTGGGACTGGTGATGCGCATCACCTTCGCCATCGTCGAGGCGGCCGGGGAATTCATCGGCTTGCAGATGGGGCTGGCCTTCGCCAGCTTCTTCTCGGCCGACACCGGCACCAACACCCAGGTGCTGTCGCGTCTGCTGGGCATGCTGGCCATGCTGCTGTTTCTGGCCTTCAATGGCCATCTGCTGGTGCTGGAAATCCTGGTCACCCACTTCCACGAGATTCCCCTCGACCTGCGCCGCATGGGGCCCGTCGGGCTCGAGAATCTGTTGCTGTGGAGTGCCAGCCTGTTCAGTGCCGGCCTGCTGCTGGCCTTGCCGCTGGTCGCCTCGCTGCTGGCGATCAACCTCG
Organism: Cobetia sp. 29-18-1; assembly: GCF_029846405.1. Taxonomy (NCBI): domain Bacteria; kingdom Pseudomonadati; phylum Pseudomonadota; class Gammaproteobacteria; order Oceanospirillales; family Halomonadaceae; genus Cobetia; species Cobetia sp. 29-18-1. The sequence continues at coordinate 58,697 of NZ_JARWKS010000017.1, read as the reverse complement.
CAATGGGCGTACTCAACCGCTCGGCACCGCAGCTGTCAGTGTTCTCGATCGGCTTCCCGCTAACCCTGCTGCTGGGCATCGCGATGCTGTGGCTGATGATGCCGGGCATGACGGACTGGCTGTCGCTGTTGTTCCGTCAGGCGCTGGGCGCCTTCCAGGCCGTGCATGAAGGCCTGGGCACGATGCCATGACACGCAAGCACTGATCTGAAAAGCAACCACCAAGACGCAAGAGCCGCACCGAATGCCATCGCGAGAGCGAGTATCCAGTGCGGCTTTTTCATCATTCCTCGAGCGCGGTCACGCCATCACTCAGCGCAGATAGTCGAACAGCGACATGCCCGAGATATCCGAGAACGCCTGCTGAGAGGCCTGCAGCCCCACCTGGGTCAGCGAGTAGTCGGAGATCGCCTCGTTGTAGTCCAGATCGATCAGGTCCGAGCGTGTCGAGGCATAGTTGAGCTCGCGGTCATCCCCGATGATATCCAGCGAATCCAGCTCGTTGAGCTTGGTGCCGACATCGGCGCGCACCGTCAGTACATTGTCGAGACTGTTGCTGAACTGGCGACTGGCGGTCGAGATGGCGTTGTTGAAGGCGGCCTGGTCGGCCTCGCTCTCGATCGGCGTGCTCAGCGCAGTGATCAGGCCATCCAGATTGGCGAACAGATCGGCGCTGGCCTCACCCTCCTCGACCACCAGCTGCGTTGCCTTGCCTTCTGCCTGTGCCTCAGCGACCTGTTGCTCATCACCGGACAGCGTCATCGACAGGCCATTGAACGCAAGCGTCATGCCATCGCTGTACGCCATGGGCGATGGCAGCGGGTTGCCTTCGCCATCCAGGACCTGGAGATCATTGCCATCGGCATCGGTGCCGCTGATCGTGACGCCAGCGGCATCGATGCTGACGCTGTAGGCCGCGCCATCGACCCGCGCCGCGGCGTCAATGACTTCCGGTCCCTTGAAGGTGATCGGCAGTGACGACTCGCTATCGCTGGTCTGGCGGGCCAGCTGCTGATTGCCCGATGCCACGCCGCCAAAGATCTGGCTGCCGGTATGATTGACCTCCATCAGGCGCGAGCTGTCGACGCGTTGCTGACGCTGCTCATCATCGCCGCGATAGCTGCCATCCTCGCCAAAGGGCGCCGTATCACCGCTCATGCCGCCGAACAGATAATTGCCGTTGCCGTCGGTGCTGTTGGCCAGCCCCAGCAACACTTCGCGACTGCCTTCAAGCTCGGTGGCCAGCGCATCACGGTCACTGTCACTGAGAGTACCGTTGCCCGCCTGCACGATCAGGCTCTGGACACGCGTGATGGTATCGGTGACCTGATTGAGTGCGCTTTCCTCGATGGAGAGATTGTTGCGCGCCGTGGTGCGGCTGTCGCTGAACTGTTCATTGACGGCCTGGGACTGCGAGATCGTCACCGCCTGGCTGGCCGCGCTCGGGTCATCCGAGGGATTGACCACGCGCTTGCCGGTGGCCAGCTGCTCGGACACCTTGGAGAACGCCGCCTGCTGATCCAGCATCGAGGTGACGCCCTGGGCATAGAGGGTTTGGGTACTGATGCGCATCACGGCCTCGTTAGCGGATGTTCAGAATGGTATCCAGCACCGTCGACGCGGTCTGGATGACCTGGGCGTTGGCCTGGTAATACTGCTGATAACGGATCAGGTCCGCGGCCTCTTCATCCAGATTGACCCCCGAGATCGACTGGTCTGCCGCCGACAGCTGCTCGGTCAGGCCCTGCTGAGCCTCCAGGTTGACCTGCACCTGACGGGTCTGGTTGCCGACCTGGCTGACCAGCGACGCGTAGTGATCATTGAAGCTGCCGGCGCTGCCCAGGGCGTCGCTGCTCTGCAGTGACTGCAGGGCGAGAATGTTGCGGTTGTCGAGACTGGCATCGCTTGAACCCGCCGCGATCTCGGCACCCTCGTCGATCGCGACCCCGAAGGTGTCGGCGATATTGCGTGTCGGCTGGATGGTGAAGCTGTCGCCGTCCGCCATGCCGGTGGCGGTGAACTCCAGGCCGTCCTGGCGCATCACGCCTTCGCTGTCCGGGGTCAGGGTCTGCACGGCGCCGCTGCTGAGGTTTTCCAGCTGATAGGTGCCGCCCTCAAGACTCAGGCGGTAGTCATCGCCGGTCAGCGCGACGCTGTAGAAATCGTCACCGTCCTGCTGGGTGGCGGGGGCGAATGTCACCTCAAGGTCCGCTCCGGCGGCATTGCCGCTGGCCGGCAGCACTTCCGGATCGCCGAGAGTGAAGAAGTCGCCCCCCGCGTTGCCATTGGCGTCGACACCGTCGGCGTGCTGGGCATTGAAGGTCAACGCCAGCCCCGCGGCCAACTGGCCGAGCTGATTCTGGGTCGGCTCGAGGCTGTCGGCGCGGAAGCTCAACAGCCCGCCCAGGGTGCCGCCTTCGAGCTGCGCCTCATCGATGGCGCTGGTCACGCCCGGCGCCACGCTGTAGGTGACCACCGAACGGCTCATGTCCTGCGGGTCTGGCTCCACGGCCAGTTCATAATTGCTGCTGCCGTTGACCAGCAGCTGGCCATTGCCGAGGCTGACGCTCAGCCGACCATCCTGCTCCTGCACCTCGACGCCGACCAGCGTCTGCAGGTCGGTCACCGCCTGATCGCGCTGGTCCAGCAGGCCCAGTGGTTCTTCGCCGGTACGCGCACGCGTCAGGGATATCTGTTCGTTGAGCGAGGCGATCTGGCTGGTGGCAGTGTTGATATCGCCGACCACATCGCCGAGCTGTGAATTGACCGCAGCGTCCATGTCATCCAGATAGGCGGAGAAGGCATTGAACTGCCCGGCCAGGCTCTCGGCGCTACCCAGCAGGCTCTCGCGCGCCGCCGGGTCACTCGGCTGACTGGCCACGCCTTCAATGGCGCCGAAGAACTCCTGCATCAACGGCGCCAGGCCCGCCTCGTCATCGGCGAGCAGATTGTCGATCTGACTGATGTTGGCTTCGTGGGTCTCAAGCGCCGTGCTGGCGCTCATGGCGCTGTCCAGCTGGGCCGAGAGATAGCTGTCGGTCTGACGGCTGATCGACGCCACGCTGACACCGCCACCACTGTTGCCATTCAACTCGACCGTTTCACGGCTATAGCCAGGCGTGTAGACGTTGGCGATGTTGTTGCTGTTGGTGGCAAGCGCCGTCTGGGCGGCTTGCAGACCACTGACACCGATACTCAACATGCTGCTGGCCATGGCGTTTACCTGAAAGGAACAATGGGAAAAGGGAGAAGATGAATGACGCCACACCGGCGTACGGATGCTGTAATTATCGGCGCGTCAGACGCCAACTTGAGGCCGCAGGCAGCAATAGTTGCCAGCAATTCATCAACAGTGAATCGTCATCAGCGGCTCTAGCGGAAGAGTGGCTCTGAACGGCCCATCGCCAACTGGATGGCACCTGATGCAGCGCCTTCACTGCCAGTACCGATCTCTTTATTCGTCGCAGACGCCACATCCGTCGCAGACGCCAGCTCGACCAGCGGAGCATCGCGCGCATCGAGGGCAAACAGCGGCGCGGAGGCCTCAAGCAGCCCGCGCGAGGAGCTGGAGTTGGCGGTTGCGACAGGCGCTGACGCAGGCACGGCATCGCGTGACGCCAGGCGGGTCTCCGCTGTCTCGAGCGGCCCGCTGGCCTTCAGCGGGCCGACACGACTCATGATCGAGATCAGCTTGTCGGCATAGTGCGGGTCAGTGGCGTAGCCCGCCTCCTGCAAGGCACGCGCCGCACTCTCGGCGTCCGGCGACCGGGTCACGTGGGCATAACGCTGGGCGCCGGTCAGCAGCGCGGCATGATCGCGCAGCGCACTGGCCTGATCGGGATAGACGCGGAAGCTGTCTTCGAGACGCATGCGGCGCCCATCGCGGTATTCGGTGGTCAGCACCGTGGTGCTGTCGCCCTGCCAGCTGCTGCCGGCCTTGATGCCGAACAGGTTATGGCTGTCGGTGCCGACCTCGGTGTGAATGCGGCGCTGACCCCAGCCCGTCTCCAGCGCGGCCTGCGCCAGAATCAATTCTGCGGGCAGCCCGCTTTCACGACTGGCCGCCTGAGCGGCGGGGCCAAATTCCGCCACGAAGCGCTGCACATTCTCGGGCTGACGACGTTGTTGCTCGCTGAGCGCTGCCATTTCGGTCACTGCCACCGGGCTGACGGTGTCAGACACGTCTTCCTTGCCTGTCGTCGCCATCGGCAGCTCGGCATAGACACCTCGCGCCGTGTCGCCGGGCGCCAGCGTATCGAGCATCGCCATGAAGCCGGCCACCTCATCTGCGGCGCGTGTCTCCACCGCCGCCTGCCAGTCACCTTCGCGAGCCGCGCCCCCCTCCAGGGTCAGACCCACCGCCGACAACCAGCCGTCGGCACCCTGTTCAGCGACCGACTCCCCATCGGCTGCTTCGCTGGGGGAGATTGCCCCAGGAAACGTCGTGTTGCTGTCAGTGCTCATCTTCGTGTCCGTGCCCGTCGCCGTGCTGGAGGACAACTGCTGAATCAGGATCTTCGACAGGCCGATACCGTCACCGACACTGGCCAGCTGCTGGGAAAGCTGCTGGTCCAGCATCGAGGTCATCATCTCTTGCTGCTGGGAGCCGGTCAGCGCTGATTTCTCGGTCGCCGAGCGCATCTGCTTGAGCATCATGTTGAGCATCAAGGCCTCGAATTGGCGCGCACTCTCCTCCAGCGCCTCCTGCTGGCGCTCGCCGCCACTGCTGGCCGCCCCCTTGAGGCTCGCCAGACCCTGGGTATCGAAGGCCAGACGACCGGCATCCACGTTGGCACCGCTACCAAGCACACTCATCAGATCACCTCGAGATCAGCACGCAGCGCACCGGCTGCCTTGAGCGCTTCCAGAATCGAGACCAGGTCCTGCGGCGTGGCGCCCAGCGCATTCAGCCCATCGACGACCTCCTGCAGGCTGGCAGTCCCCTCGACCATGCGCAGCGCACCGCCCTGCTGGTTCACGCTGATATCGGGGTCATTGACCACTGCCGTCTGCCCCTGGGACAGCGGCGCAGGCTGACTGATCACCGGATTGGCGTCGATCACCACCGACAGGTTGCCGTGGGTGACCGCAGCGCGCGCCAGGCGCACTTCGGAATTCATCACCACCGAGCCGGTCCGCGCATTGACCACCACACGCGCACGCGGCACGCCCAGGGCGACCTCGATGTTCTCGAGTCTGGCGATGAACCCGACACGCTGACTGAGATCACGCGGTGCCTGCACCACGATATCGCGACTGCTGAGCGGCGAGGCCAGCGAGCCCCCGAAGTTGCGGTTGATGGCGCTGGCGACGTTCTGGGCATGATTGAAATCGCCCTCGAACAGATCGAGATGGATCACGCCATTTTCATCCCCGAGACGCGTCGGCACGCCGCGTTCCACCGTCGCGCCACTGGGAATGCGCCCGGCGGTCAGCTGGTTGACCTGCACACTGGAACCGCCGGCCGAGGCACCGGCGCCACCGATGATCAGATTGCCCTGCGCCAGGGCATAGACCTGGCCATCCACGCCCTTGAGCGGCGTCATCAACAGGGTGCCACCGCGCAGACTCTTGGCATTGCCCAGCGACGACACCACGACATCGATGGGCTGACCGGAGCTTGCGAAGGCCGGCAGGCTGGCGGTGACCATGACCGCCGCCACGTTCTTGAGCTGCATGTTGGTACCCGACGGCACCGTCACGCCCAGCTGGGAGAGCATGTTGGTCAAGCTCTGGCCGGTGAAAGGCGCCTGGGTGGTCTGGTCCCCACTGCCATCCAGCCCCACCACCAGGCCGTAGCCGACCAGCGGGTTGTCGCGCACGCCGCGCACCTGGGCGAGGTCCTTGATGCGATCGGCCTGCGCCGATTGCAGCGTCAAGGTCAGGCAGCTCACCAGCATCAGGCAGGCGGCTAGCGCAGCGCGCCAGCGGGGATAAGGGAGCATCTCAGGCATCGGATAGCGACTCATGATGGGACAGCATGGTGAGAAATCGGGACGGGCCATTCAGGGCGGGGCAACTCGCGGCAGAACTCTTTACAGAACAAGCCTTTGCAGAACAGGTCTCTGCAGAACAAGGACATTGTGCGGCAATCAGCACGCCAGACTCAGAACGGCGCCAGATTGAGGAAGAAGCGCTGCATCCAGCCCATGTTCTGCGCCTCGTTGATATAGCCATCACCGACATATTCGATGCGTGCACTGGCCACCTGGGTGGATTGCACCGTATTGGCCGAGGAAATCGTGCGCGGATTGACCACTCCGGAGAAGCGAATCGACTCGGTGCCCTGATTGATCGCGATGCGCTTCTCGCCGCGCACCTCCAGATTGCCGTTGGGTTGCACCTGACTGACCGTCACGGTGATGGTGCCGGTGAAACTGTTGTTGGCATTCGAGCCACCGCTGCCGGTGAAATCATTCTCGCCCTCGATATCGGCATCGGTGCCATCCAGCAGCCCCGTCATGAAATCGGGGATGGCGGTCAGCGAGAAACCGAGGCTGCCGTCGCGGCTGGCATTGCTGGCCGAGCTCTTGCTGGCGCTGACATTCTCGTCGAGCAGGATGGTGATGATGTCGCCGATGGCACGTGGGCGGCGATCCTCGAACAGCGGCTGGTTGCCATACAGCGGCTGGAAGATGGCACCATTGGCCATCGGTTCCGGACGCGGCTGCATCGTCGATTCCATCGGCGTGGTATCGACCAGCGGCTCGCTGGGGATATGGGCACACCCGGCGCCTACCAGCGTCATGGTCAGCATCGCCAATCCGACCAGCGCGCGGCACATGCGACGCCAGCCAGGCAATGCCAATCCAGGCATCGCCAAGCCAATCTGGCGTGGGCAAACAGCTGACAGGGATGGCAGTGCCACCACCGGGAGATCACGCGAAAGCGACATGCGACAACCCTTACATCTGAACCAGACGCTCCAGCATCTGATCGGTGGTGGTCACGGCCTTGGAATTGATCTCGTAGGCACGCTGGTTCTGGATCATGCCCACCATCTCTTCCACCACGTTGACGTTGGAAGTCTCGACGAAGCCCTGATAGAGAGTGCCCGCACCATTGAAGCCCGGCACGTTGTCACTGCGCGGCCCGGAGGCATCGGTCTCGGAATACAGATTCTCGCCGCGACTGAACAGGCCCGTCGGGTTGATGAAGGTGGACAGCTGCAGCTGACCGACCTCGGTGCTGTTGGTGGAGCCGGGCTGGGTGACACTGACCACGCCATCGGAGGCGATATCGACACTCAGGGCATTGGCCGGAATGACGATCGCCGGGTCCAGCGGGTAGCCACTGGCGGTGACCATCTGGCCGGTGCTGTCGAGCTGGAAGGAGCCATCGCGGGTATAGGCATTGGTGCCATCCGGCAGCATCACCGCGAAGAAGCCCTGGCCATTGATCGCGACATCCTTGGAGTTCTCGGTCTGCTCCAGATTGCCCTGGATGTGCAGACGCTCGGTGGCCACGGTGCGCACCCCGGTCCCCACCTGCAGCCCCGAGGGCAGCTCGGTGGTGGCTGAGGAGGCAGCGCCGGGCTGGCGCATGTTCTGGTAGAGCAGATCTTCAAACACCGCGCGCGACTGCTTGAAACCATTGGTCGAGACGTTGGCCAGGTTGTTGGCCGTGACGTCCATCTGCATCTGCTGAGCTTCAAGGCCGCTCTTGGCTGTCCATAGGGCACGAATCATCAGGGGGCTCCGCCGTGATTACGGGGTCAGTCGGTACCAAGCAGGCTGTTGCCACGCTCGGCCATGCGCTCTGCCGTATCGATGCTCTTCATCTGCATCTCGAAACTGCGCGCGTTGTTGATCATGGCGACCATCGCGTCGGTCGCCGAGACGTTGCTGCTCTCCAGGGCGCCGGAGACGACCCGCACCAGCGGGTCGGCAGCCAGCGGTGGCGCGGCCTCCCCCGCAGCAGTCGGCGGCTGACGGAAATAGCCGTCCTCGCCGCGCACAAGCGCCGGACTGCCGGGAATGGCCTCGGGATTGACCAGCTTGAGCTGGGCCTGCAGCACCATGGTGTCAGGTGCATCCGCCGCCGAGCGCGCACTCACGCTGCCATCGGCGGAGATATGCACGATGGCGTTGAGCGGCAGTTCGATCGGCCCGCCATCGCCCATTACCGGCAAGCCGCCGGAGGTCAGGACACCATCGGCATCGATCTGCAGCGCGCCGTTGCGCGTGTAGAGCTCCTCGCCATTCGCGCCTTGCACGGCCAGCATGCCGGGGCCGTCCAGCGCGACATCCATCGCGCGATCCGTGGTCTGGATGGTGCCCTGGGCCATCGAGGCTCCCGCGGTGGTCAGCTGACTGGAGACGCGTGTCGCCAGCCCTTCGCCCTGCACATCCACCGCCCGCGACAGTGTCAGCATCTCGCGAAAGCCGATGGTCGAGAGGTTGGCCAGGTTATGACTGGCGACATCCTGAGCCGCCAGGCTGCGCTGGGCGCCGCTCATGGCGGTGTAGAGCATTCTGTCCATCAGCCGACTCCGATCTGGTCAGATAACACGCGCAGCGCTGGCGCTGTCAGGCGACATGGCATCAGTCAGTCCGGATCAACGCAGGTTGATCACGGTCTGCTGGACTTCGTCCTGCACCGAGATGGTCTGGGCATTCGACTGGTAGTTGCGCTGGGCGATGATCAGATCGACCAGCTCAGTGGTCAGGTCGACGTTGGAGGCTTCCACCGCCCCCGAGACCACATCACCGAATACCCCCTCGCCCGGCACGCCGACCAGCGGCTCACCGGATTCCGCAGTCGCCAGCCAGCTGTTGTCACCGTTGGGCTTGAGGCCCTGATCGTTGGCGAAGTTGGCCAGCGCGATGGTGCCCAGCGTCTGGGTCAGTTCATTGGAGTAACTGCCGATCACCCGCCCGTCACCGTCGATGGAGATGCCCACCAGGCTGCCCGAGGTGTAGCCGTTCTGGGATAGCGAGGTGACTTCGTAGTCGTTGGCGTACTGGGTGCTGCCCGTCAGATCGATGCTGAAGTTCATGTCTTCGGCACCGTTCGTGAGGGTGTAGGTCTTGGCTGTCTGGGTATAGTCGCCGCTCAGCTGGCCATTGGTGGCGAAGCTGATCTGCTCCACCTGGACATCGAAATCCACCGTCGGGGTGATGCCGGCATTCACATCCGACTGGTATTCGGCCGACTTGCCGGCGAAGTCCATCACATGTTGAACATCCCAGGTGTTGCTGCCTGTCTTGGTATAGAACGATGTCACGACATGCTCGCTGCCCAGGCTGTCATACACGGTCATCGACGACGCGTAGTCATAGCTAGTCGGATCCATCGGATCGAAGGTCGTGGTGGTCGGCTCGGCTTCGGAATCCAGATTGATGGATATCTGCGCGCCATAGATGCTGTTGGCGAGGTTGTCCTGGGTCGCACTGGCCGCCAGGGGCGCGGTCGGTACCTGCAGCACCACGGGCTCGCCAGTGACCCGCTCGCCGGCATAGCCCGTCAGCTGGGCACCCTGCGTATTGACGATATAGCCATCGGCATCGACATTGAGCTGGCCATTGCGCGAATAGACCACCTGACCGGAGCTGTCGGCAAAACGTAAAAATCCTTCGCCGGAAATCGCGATATCGAGATCACGCCCAGTGGTTTCCAGCGAACCGGTCGAGAAGTCCTGGGAGATGGAGGCAACCTGGACCCCGATACCCGCCGCCTGAGAACTGGCATAAAGATCCGCGAACTGGGTCTCGGAAGACTTGAAACCCACCGTTTCCGAGTTGGCGATGTTGTTGCCGATCACATCCAGATTGGTTGCCGCCGCACTCAAGCCGCTCAATGCCTGTGAAAACGCCATGGTCTGTCCCTTTGATCGCGATGAAGATGAAAGCCCGAGACCTGTCAGCGAGCTCGGGGGGCGGCCAAACGGCCTGAAACTGGTGGCCCGTCCGGCGGGCTCGTTGGCGCTATCTCGCCGCCATGGGCTCAGGTCAAAGCACCTGACGCACGGCGTCCAGACTGACGACACCCAACACCGGACCCAGGTCCAGCTGAGCCCCGCTGTCGGTCTGATTGACGCCGCTGACTACGCCATAGCTCAGCGTCTGCAAGTCGTCATAGCTCTCGCCTGCCCGCTCGGCCGTCACGGCCAGCTGGTAGGAGCCATCGGCGGCTTCAGTGCCATCATCCAGCAAACCGTCCCAGACGAAGCCATGAATACCCGCCTCCAATGCGCCCAACTCGAAGGTCTTGACCACACTGCCATCCGCACCCAGCACCTCGACGGTGGCGTTGTCGACGTCATCGGCCAGCTCAAGACCGAAGGGTGTCGAGGTCGCGTTGCCCACCAGCACCGCATTGCCGCCGACCAGCACACCCTGATCGAGCAGACTGGCCGCCTGCAGTGCTTCACTGCTGGAAATCTGTGCCGTGATGCCTTCAAGCGTGGTGTTGAGCTCTTCGATACCGCTGACGGTGCTGATCTGGGCCAGCTGCGCGGTCAGGTCGGAATTCGACACCGGGTCCATCGGGTCCTGGTTCTGCATCTGCGCCACCAGCAGGGTCATGAACTGATCATTGAGCTCCTCGGTACTGCTCACCGACTGCGTGCTGTCGGTGACGCCGGAGGTCGTGGTGGTCTGGTTGATGCTGTTGAGCACACTGGTGTCTAGCGTCGCCATGCGGTTACCCGAAATCAGAAGAAGCGGTCAGAAGGCCAAAGCTCTGAGCGAGGGTCATTCCCCCAGCGTCAGCGTCTTGCGCAGCAGGGACTTGGAGGTATTGAAGACCTCGACATTGGCCTCGTAGGACTTGGAAGCCGCGATCATGTCGACCATCTCGGCAACCGGATCGACATTGGAGAAGGTCACATAGCCCTGCTCGTCGGCGAGGGGATGCCCGGGGCGATACTCCTGGCGCGCCGGGGCATCGCTCAGCTCCACCGAGCTGACCCTGACACCCCCGAGGCCTGCACTGCGCGACGCCATCTGTGTCGCCAGACCGCCACCGGCCAGGTTGGCCGTCGCCAGCGAGGCATTGGCCTGACGCGCGAGAGGCGCATACTCGAACACCACCTGACGCGCCTGATAGGGCTTGCCATCCGGGCCCGCCACGCTGTCGGCGTTGGCCATGTTGCTGGCCACGGCATTGATGCGCTGCGACTGGGCCGCCATCGCGGAACCCGCGACGTTGAAGATGCTGAACGCTGCCATCAACTGTTCTCCGATTGCATGGCCAGACGCAGGCCCTGGATCTTGCCGGTCAGAAGCTCAAGGCTGGCCTCGTAATGCAGACTGTTGTCCGCGAAATTGACCCGCTCCACATCCATGTCGACGGTATTGCCGTCCAGACTCGGCTGTGTGGGCACGCGATAGAGCAGGTCCGCGCCCAGCGAGAGACCCGCCCCGCTGGCAGCCTGGTGGCCGGCCTGGGTCGTATTCAGCGCAAGCGGCCCCGGCGCGGCATTGCCCGCCGTCGCCTTGGCCAGGGTGGCGGAGAAGTCGATATCGCGCGCCAGATAGCCCGGCGTGTCGGCATTGGCGATATTGGTGGCCAGCACCTGCTGACGCTCGGCGCGAAGGCCCAGCGCCTGCTGGTGAAAGCTCATGAGGGAATCAAGTCGATCAAACATGGAAGTGCCCCGCTGTCGGCACCTCGCCCTGATGTGAGCGAGGGAACATCCATCGATCAGCTCACGCGTAGGGGAGCATGACGGAAAGCAGGACTGAGAATAGTCAGCCAGCGCCAGGATGAAGGTAAGAACAAGCCACTTTATCGCGGCTATTTCTGGCCATGCCGGTGTCGGGGGCGGCTTACAATCTCTCGCGGCACTGATCCAGCGCCCTGAACCTTGTGCCCTGAACCAGGGGCGCTTGACCCCGCCTTCCGCCCCGGACGCCACTCGCGATGAGAGACAGCATGCCGAAAATCAGCGTAGCAAAAGGCCTGTCTGTGGCTAGAGGACTGGCGACGATAAAAGGCCTTTGGCGCACCATTGCAAGCACCGGGCTATTGGCCCTGCTGCCCGTGGGCACCGCTGTGCATGCCAACACTTCAGACGCGATCGGCTCTGCCATTCAGCTGTCTGCCGCCCAGGCATCAGCATCAGTCTCAACAACAGCCTCAACAACAGCGCCATCAACCAAAGACGCGCAGACACGCGCCGTCGAGGCCCTGCGCTGGCAATTGAGCGACTTCTTCACCGCCGAGGACAGCGGCCCCGTCAGAGTGCGCATGCCCGGAGAGCCACCACTGGGCGCGCCCAGCGAGGCCTCCGTACAACTCGAGCTACGTCGCCTGCCCGCCCGCCTGAAAGATTGCTCGGCACCCCAGCTGAGTCTCAACGCCGCGCGCAGTGACCGCCATGCACCGGGCCTCAAACGTCTGCAGCTGCTGTGCGCCAACGGCCAGCAAGATATCGTCAGCGTTCGCATGGAACGCTACGCTTGGCGCCAGAGCACGCCACAGCCGCTTGCCAGCGGCACGCCGCTGGCACCCGCGAGATTGACGCCGGTACTGACGCCACTGGGCAAGTTGCGTGGCAATGGTTTCGAGAGCGCCGCGGCACTGTCAGGCTTCGAGGTACGCCGCCGCCTACGCGCCGGCGAGGTCATCACCCGCAACAGCGTGCGCGCCATCCCGCTGGTAAACTTCGGCGATACCGTGACCTATCAGGTCAGCGGCACAGGCTTCAGCATGCAGCGCAGTGCGCGGGCACTGGAGGCTGGGGGGCTCGATGAGCGCATCCGCATCGAACTCGCTCCGGGCGACTGGGTGCGCGCCCGCGTCATCGGGCCGCGGCGGGTAGCGCCATGATGACTTCAGTTGAGTTGAGATGAGTCGCGCCGAGCCAACTCGAATCATCCTGTTAACTGCGCAAGTCCAGCCACGACACGCTGACGCGCCGGAACGAGACGCTGACGCTCAAAGGCCGAAATGCTTGATACTGACAAGCCGCCACCCGCACCAGATACCTCATTCCTGAGGAACCATATTGCCTGTGTGGGGTAAAGCTTGTGCTGGCATGGCCGATAGTCGATTCAAGCGCGCAGATGACGCACGCAACCCATCCATGACAGGCTCGTCGTCGAGCCCGGCCCGACGGCCAGAGAGGACAGTCAATGAAGATTGAACATGGCGGCCCGATACAGCGCAGCGACACTCAAGCCCCGCGCGAACTGCGCCCCGAGACGGCCAAGGACACTACCGCCACCACGGCGGCGACCTCCACGTCTGACTCGACCCAGGTCGAGCTTTCCAGCAGCGCGATCGATGCAGGCCAGGACATCGACCAGGCGCGCGTCGACAGCCTCAAGCAGGCCATCGCCGATGGCAGCATCAAGATAGATGTCGACCGCATCGCACAAGGGCTGATCGATGCCTTCGAAGGTGACGCATGACACTCGATGACGCCTCGACAGCCTTGCTGGGCGAGATATTTTCCGGCCTCGAGCAGGAGCTGAATGACTTCATCGCCCTGCTCGAGGAAGAACAGCGCCTGCTGGGCCAACGCCTACCGAGCGCGGCAGACCTTGAGGCCTCGCGCGAAGCCAAGCTGGCCAACGCCGCCCGTCTGGAAGCGCTGGAGAGCCGCCGGCGCGGCTGGCTGAGCAGCGCCGGGCTCACCAATGACCCACTGGAACTGCATACGGTGCTCGCCAGCCAGCCGGTACTGGCCACCCAGTGGTGGCATCTGGTGACGCTGACGCGCCGCGCCCAGGCACGCAATCGTCTGAATGGTGAACTGATCGGTCAGCGCATGGCACTGCACAGCAAGATTCTCGACAGCCTGCATCAACGTGCGCCCGGCCATTACGGCGCCGATGGACGGCCGGCAGCGGGGACCTCACGCCTGAACGTCTCGGCCTGACTGTCCTGGCCTGAGCGTCCTGACTTGAATACCTAAGGCGTGAAGCCCGCGGACTGCCCCCCGACTGTCTTTACTTTTACTGACCCAGAAACACGCGAGGCCCGGCATTCTGCCGAGCCTCCAGATACAGCTGATTCATTCCACTCGCCAGCCAATCAGCCAGCGATCGTCAGCCACTCATCGCCAGTCATTCAAAGACAGCCCCCTTTCGCTGACAACGCTGCCTGTCACGCGCCTTCCAGGCTTTCGACGTCGATCACCAGCTGGATGTCATCCAGATGTGCCGCCGGCTTGAGTACACCACGCCCATTGCGATAGACCTTCAGCGAGAATGGCGCCGTCGCCAGCTCCCGGGTGGGCAGGGTCAACTTGCCACGCCTCGCCTCGAGCATGGCGCAGCGCTCTTCCAGGCAGAGCATGATCTGCCATTCCCCCGGCGCACTCGTAAGCGAATAGCGCCAATGAATCGCGGTGACGCGCGTCCTGTCAGGCGCCATCAGCCCTGAATCACGCACGGCATCTGCCACTGCCAGAGGGCGCATATACCAATGCCCCCGCTGAGCGATGGTCAGCGACTCGACGGACATCATCACTGCCGCACTGGCTGCCTGCGCCGGCGCAGCCAGCGTCGCGGCCCACAGCGCTGCTGCCGTCATCAAGGCCACCATCGGTGCCGTCCTGCTTCCAAGCTTCGCACTCAGCTTCGATCTCGACGCCACCCCCGCCCAGGCCTTCTTCCACCCTGTCGCCACTCGCCTTCTTCTCTGCACCGCTGACTCCTTCAGATCCGTCTTGCTGCAGACGCTCGACACACCCCTTGCCGGCGCCTTCCCTGTCGCACTTCTCTGCCTTTGCGGCATGTTGTTGTCTTGCCCGGTGGTGAGCCGCGCCGCCCTGACGTCACGCCGCACGCCCCCCGATCATCTGGGTGACCCGCAGCTCGCGGTCATCGGGAATCTCTGCCTGGGACAGCACCGCCAGACTCTTGAAGCGACGACGCAGGAAGCGCCCCACCAAGGGTCGCAGCGCATGCCCGACCACCAGTACGCTGGGCTCGCCATTGGCGTCCTGCGCGGCGACGGCATTCTCGGCATGCTGCATCAAGGTATCGGCAAGGCCGGGCTCCAGCGCATTGCCACTGCTCAAGGCCTGCATCAGCACCTGCTCGAGCTGCGCCTCCAGACCGATCACGCGCAAGACGCGCTCGGCGCCGAACCAGTACTGGGTGATGGCACGCCCGAGCGCGACGCGCACCATGGCAGTCAGGTCGTTGGGGTCCTTGCTGTGCGGGGCATGCTCCGCAAGCGCCTCGAGGATGGTACGCATGTCGCGTATCGAGACCTCCTCATCCAGCAGGTTGTGCAGGATACGCTGCAGGGTGCCCTGACTGATCAAGGCCGGCACCACTTCCTCCACCAGGCCGCCATCCTGCGGGCCCAGCTTCTCGAGCAGCTTGCTGACCTCACTGCGCCCGAGAAGCTGATCGGCATGGCGGGTCATCAGATGATTGAGGTGGGTCGTGATCACGGTCGGGGTGTCGACCACCGTGTAGCCATAGACCTGGGCCTGCTCGCGGGTTTCCGGCTCGATCCAGGTGGCAGCCAGGCCGAAGGCCGGCTCGGTGGTGGCCACGCCCGGCAGCTTGCCGGACACCTTGCCCGGATTGATCGCCAGCCAGCGGCCCGGATAGGCCTCGCCCCGCCCGACCTCGGCACCCTTAAGGCTGATGACATACTGATTGGGCCCGAGCTCGAGGTTGTCGCGGATATGTACCACCGGAGGGAGAAACCCTATCTCCTGGGCGTACTTGCGACGCACCCCCTTGATGCGCGCCAGCAACTCACCGCCCTGACGCATGTCGACCATTGCGATCAGGCGATGACCGACTTCCATCGCCAACGGCTCCACCAGTCGCACGTCATCCCAGCTGGCCTCGCTGACCTCCTGCACGGCCGCCGCAGGCGCGGGCGCCGCCTCTTCCTTCGCCTCGCTGCTGACCTCCTTCTCGCGCTGGGAGGCCCACCACCCAAGCCCCGCCAGCAGCAAGGTGAAGAGAATGAAGACCATGTTGGGCATGCCCGGCACCAGACCCAGCAGCCCCATCACGCCAGCGGCCAACCACAGTACCTGCGAGCTCTTGAACAGTTGGCCGATCATCTGCTGACCGACGTCTTCATTGGTGTTGACCCGCGACACCATCACGCCCGCGGCAGTCGAGATGACCAGCGACGGAATCTGGGCCACCAGGCCGTCACCGATGGTCAGCAGCGTATAGGTGCGCGCCGCATCGGACATGCTCAAATCGTGCTGACCGACCCCGATGATCAACCCGCCGATGATATTGACCACCATGATCACCAGTCCCGCCACCGCATCGCCGCGCACGAACTTGCTGGCACCGTCCATCGAGCCGAAGAAATCGGATTCCTGTGACACTTCCCGGCGGCGCTCGCGCGCCTGGTCTTCGCCGATCAGGCCGGCGTTGAGGTCGGCATCGATCGCCATCTGCTTGCCGGGCATGGCGTCCAGCGTGAAGCGTGCGCCGACCTCGGCGATACGCCCGGCGCCCTTGGTGATGACCATGAAGTTGATGATGACCAGAATCGAGAACACCACCAGGCCGACGGCGAAGTTGCCGCCGACCAGAAACTGACCGAAGGCCTCGATGACCTTGCCCGCCGAGTCACCGCCGTTGTGACCTTCCAGCAGCACCACCCGCGTCGAGGCGACATTGAGCGACAGGCGCAGCAAGGTCGAGAACAGCAGCACCGCGGGGAAGGCCGAGAAATCCAGCGGCTTCTGCGCAAACATGCTGACCATCAGGATCATGATCGACAGCGCGATATTGAAGGTGAACAGCAGATCGAGGATGAAGGGCGCCAGCGGCAACACCATCATCGACAGGATCATCATGATCAGCAGCGGCCCGGCCAGCACCTTCAGCTGGCTGGAGGTGTTGAGCCCCACGCGGTCAAACAGTGTCAGCAAGGTATTCATGCAAGCGGCTCATCGATCGTGGAGGGCGTTGCGTGTGCTGCGCAGCGGCCCGAGCTTGGGGAGCAGAAATGGCGGTCAGTCATGGGGTTCGGGCAGCAGCATCAGCCAGCAGGACGGTTATCAAGTTCGGGCCTCAACTTCGATCAGCCACGTCGGTCATCAACTTCGGTCATCAACTTCGGTCATCAACTTCCGACACGAGGATCCGTCGGCGCATCAACGTCCGGCCCGGGCTTGGCGCTGGGCTGGAACACCGCCCCGGCATCGGCGTCATCAGAGGATGTCGCGTCAGAGGGCGGCGCGCCTGCGGCTGATACCTCAGCTTCGGCTGCCGGCGCCCTGTCATCACGCTCGGCGCCTGGCGGGCCAGCCTCCTCAGCCGCGCCTTGCGTCTCCTCGGACACCTGATACTCATCGGGAACGGACAGATCTGCCGGCAGGCTCGGGCGCAGGCCACCCTGCTGGCGCGCCCGCTTGAGTCGCATCGCCCAGGCTAGCACCTCGGCGATGACCTGGTAGAGCGCAATGGGAATTTCCTGCTCGAGATCGACATGGGTGTGCAGGGCACGCGCCAGGGGCGGCGCACTCAGCATCGGCACCTCGTTCGCCTCGCCCACTTCACGAATGCGCAGTGCCACCTCATCACGCCCCTTGGCCACCACCCGCGGTGCGCGCATGTCGCCCTCGTGATAGACCAGCGCCACCGAGTAGTGCGTCGGGTTGTTGACGATGACATCGGCCGTGGGTACGGCGCTCATCATGCGCGCACGCGCCATGGCCTGTTGCTGCTGACGGATGCGCGCCTTGATCTGCGGGTCGCCATCCGTCTCCTTGTGCTCGCGCTTGATCTCCTCGAGGCTCATGCGCAGCTTCTTGGCGTGACTCCACAGCTGGTACGGCACATCCATCAGCGTCGGCACGATCAGCATCAATATCGCCAGCGCCGTACAGCGCGCCACGATCGCCAGCGCATCCGCCATGGCGTTGCCCAGCGGCATCATCATCAGCGCCATCAATTCCTGGCGCTGGGCATGCAGATACATCACTACCACGCCACCGACCAGTATCGACTTGGCGATGGTCTTGAGCAGCTCGGCCAGCGCCTGGGAGGAGACCATCCGGCCCAGCCCCTTGACGGGATTGAGCTTGCCCAGCGACGGCGCCAGCGACTTGGTGGAGAACATCCAGCCGCCCAGCAGCACCGGGCCGACCAGCGCCAGCACCATCAGCAGGGCGAACAACGGCAACAGTGCCAGCAAGGCCTCCTGGCCCAGCATCAAGGCGTTGGCAAGCATCACGCGACTGTCGAGTGCCTGAGCGCGATCAAAGCCGAACGAGGCGCCCAGCACTCGCTCCAAGGTGTCGCCAAGCGGCCCGGCCAACAGCCACAGACCTGCCGCACCTCCGCCCAGCAACAGAAAGGTCGCAAGCTCCCGCGAACGGGGCACCTGCCCTTCCTCGCGGGCCTTCTGTATTCGGTGGGGCGTGGCGTCTTCTGTCTTGTCGTCGCTGCTCTGCTCGTCAGCCACCGGCTACTCCGCTTGCCTGGGATCGCATCTGCCTGGACTGCCGATGAGCATGACGCTCGCTCACACTGGCGCGCACGGCGAATGCATCATGCCGAGAATGGGCCTCATTGTGCCAAGCACGGCGGGGATCAAAGCGCGGAATAGCGCCCAAAAACGCCCTTGCCCGCCACACGGGACGTGGACGAGCAAGGGGATGAAGAACAAGGACCAGCAGGTGCCACTACCGGGAAGGCGGTTAGAAACCGAGGCTATCCAGCAGGTCATCGACCTCATCCTGACTGGCGACCACCCCCGGCGCATCGGCTCGCACCTGGGGGCCATTGAGCAAGGCGCCAGACTGGGCGTCCCAGTCGCCGGGGGTTGCCTGCTCATCCAGCGCCGAGGCTGAAAGCTCTGCTGCCGAAAGCCCCGCAGCGGCCACCTGCCCGGAAGACGCCATCGCCGAACGTGCATGGCCCTCCGGGACATTGTCGAGCAGCAACTGCAACAGCTGCATCTCGATCTGCTGGATGACATCCATCATGCGCTTGATCACCTGGCCGGTAAGGTCCTGGAAATCCTGCGCCATCATGATCTCGAGCAATTCACTGTTGGTGGCGCTGGTCTGATCAGGCACCACGGCCAGATAGGCACGCGTGTCGATCACCAGCTCACGCGCCTGATCCAGGGCCACCGGCTCGGCAAACCAGGCGTCCCAGCGCCCGCTGAGCGACTTCGCCTCACTGGCCAGGGCATCCTGCAGCGGCTGAGCCCGCTCACAGGCATTGAGGGCACGATCTGCCGCCTGCTCCGTCTTGCTGGCCACATAATTGAGGCGATCACGAGCATCGGGGATCGCCTCGGCAGCACGTTCGATCTCGCGATCCAGCCCCAGCTCACGCATGTTGTCGCGCAGCATGCGCGTCAGCTGGCCGATACGCCGAATCAGGTCTTCGCTGCTATCCCCCGTTCTGGCGAGGTTGGCTGCCCCATCGCGCGCCCTCACACCAGGATCAGCGCCCGAGGATGACTGGGGTTCAGATGATGATTCCAGATGACTCATGACACCCTCCTTGATGTGACCAACTACGCTGACCGCACCAGCCTTGCCTGACCAGCGCGGCCCGACCAGCATGACGCGACCAGCGTGGCCCGGCCAACGTGGTCCGATGGCTCAGAGGCCGTGTTTCTCGAAGACCTTGCCCAGCTTCTCTTCCAGCACCGCCGCCGTGAAGGGCTTGACCACATAGCCACTGGCACCGGCCTGGGCAGCGGCAATGATGTTTTCCTTCTTGGCCTCAGCGGTGACCATCAGCACCGGCAACGTGGCCGTGACGGGATTGGCACGCACGCGTCTGAGCATCTCGAGCCCATCGAGGTTGGGCATGTTCCAGTCGGAGATCACCAGCTCGAAGCTGCCTTGATTCAGGAACTCCAGGGCCTGTTGCCCATCTTCGGCTTCCTCCACATTGGTGAAGCCGAGCTCCTTGAGCAGGTTGCGCACGATCCGACGCATGGTGGGAAAGTCGTCGACGACGAGGATTCGCAGGTTCTTGTCGGCCATCAGCGGTCGGGCTCTCTTCCAGAATCACATGAGGGAACGGCTGAAAATTCCAGCCTTGTGAGGGGGTTATCGGCCACGAGCAGGAAGACTTTACCCTCTGCGCCCATCTTCTCCTTGCCGGCAACTCACACCCACTTAACCTCCACGCCCAGGCAGATCGAAGCGGTCTAGACGCGCTGCGAACGCCCGGCCAGCTGTACCAGGTGGAGCAGTTGCCCACTGATGCGACTCAACGGCAATACGCTTTCCGCGGCCCCGAGCTCGACGGCTTCCCGCGGCATGCCGTAGACCACGCAGCTTTGCTCGTCCTGGGCGATGGTGTGGGCGCCGGCTTGGCGCATCTGCAACAACCCCCGCGCGCCGTCGCGACCCATGCCGGTGAGGATCACGCCCACGGCGTTGCGACCGGCCACCCGCGCCACGGAATCGAACAGCACATCCACTGATGGGCGGTGACGATTGACCGGCGGACGCTGATCGAGGGTGACCACATAGTTGGCCCCGCTGCGCGACAGCGTCAGGTGGGCGTCGCCAGGCGCGATATAGGCATGCCCCGGCAGGATGCGCTCACCGTGCACGGCTTCCTTGACGGCGATACGGCACAGTCCATTGAGTCGCTCGGCGAACGAGCGCGTGAAGCCCGGCGGCATGTGCTGAGTCACCAGAATGGCCGGCGCATCCGCCGGCAACGACTGCAACACCGCGCGTATCGCCTCGGTCCCGCCGGTCGAGGCCCCCACCGCGATCAGCTTCTCGCTCGACAGCAATGGCCAGCGGCTGGCAGCAGCGGTCACAGGCGGCACCGTGTCCTGACTGACCGGGGCGGCGACTGACCTGTCTGCCAGACTGGACTGATAAGGATGGGACAGGGCCGAATGGGACAGAACCGAGGCGGCCTGTGCACCGCCAGCAGATGGCGACGTCCCGGCGCGACCCGCAGACCGCACACGCGCCCGCGCGGCGGCGCGAATCTTGTCGGCAATCGTCTCGGCATACTCGAGCATGCCACCACGTATGCCCAGGCGCGGCTTGGAGACGAAATCCACCGCACCCAGCTCCAGCGCGCGTAGCGTGATTTCCCCGCCGCGCTCGGTCAGCGAAGACACCATCACCACCGGCATCGGCCGCAGACGCATCAGGCGCTCGAGGAAGTCCAGCCCATCCATGCGCGGCATTTCCACATCCAGCGTCAGCACATCCGGCTCGTGACGCTTGATCAGGTCTCGCGCGACCAGCGGGTCCGGCGCGGTGGCCACGACCTGCATGTCAGGCTGGGCATTGATGATCTCGGCCATCAACTCACGAATCAGCGCGGAGTCATCGACACACAGCACACGGATCATGCGCCCCGCCCCGGCCTGGGGTGTGCCTGCGCCAGCAGCTGCACTTGAGTTCGAATCTGACCTTGAACCAGCATTGGAGCTTGAGACCGAGCATGACGATGAAGCGGGAGTAGGCATCCAGACACTCCTGGAGAGTGGGTAAGGGAAAGGAAATCATCACCAGCCATCACGACGCATCACGCGCCCTCCGTCCGGCGGCGAGACAGGGTATAGACCGTCTGGCCGCGCAGCGTGAAGGCATCATTGAGCCATGAGAAATTCTCGGAATGACCGGCAAACAACAGCCCATCGGGCTTGAGCATCAGTGCGAAGCGGTCCAGCAAGCGTGACTGGGTCTGCTTGTCGAAGTAGATCATCACGTTGCGACAGAAGATCACGTCAAAGCCGCTACCCAGGTCCCAGTGGCTATCCAGCAGATTCAGGTGGCGAAAGCGCACCAGCTGCTTGATCTCCGGGCGCACCCTCACCTGCCCCTGGCGACTGCCGCTGCCACGCAGCATGAAGCGTTTGCAGCGTTGCTCACCCAGTTTGGCGATGCGCTCGAAGGGGTAGATGCCGAGTTCGGCTTCCCGCAGCGCGTCCGTGTCGATATCGGTGGCGATCAGCTCGACCTGATTCGCCGCGGCTCCCAACACCTCGCGCAGCACCATCGCGATGGAATAGGGCTCCTCCCCGGTCGAGGCGGCCGCACACCAGATACGTAGCGGCGCCCGCTGACCCGACGTCCGGCGTTGCAGGCGCTCGCGCAGGAAGTTCTCGAGCATGACGAAGTGATGAGGCTCGCGAAAGAACGCGGTCAGATTGGTGGTCAGCGCATTGATGAAGGCAGGCCACTCGTCGTGATCACTGCGACTCAGGCTGGCCTCCAGCATGGTCAGATAGTCATGAAAACGCGTCAGACCATGCACTCTGAGCCGGCGCGACAAGCGGCTGTAGACCATCTCACGCTTGTGACGCGCCAGCACGATGCCGGCGCGCTGATAGATGAGGCGCGCGATGCGCTCGAAGTCGTCATCGGTCATCACCAGGTCCCGCCCGAGAGCGTGGGAGGCCGGTGACGGGGCGGGCCAGACGGGTGGCGTCGTGAGATCTGTCACCGTCGCGGGCCCTGTGAGCCGCCAGGCACCTGCGCTCGAGTCGCGGCCTGAGCGTGCACAGAAGAAGACTGCTCGGCTGAGGCGTCCCCCGGCAGGCGCGCAGGAATCTGCTCCGGCCCTTCGCCGCCAAAGCGGAAGACGTTGACCGCATGCGACAGCCCCGCGACCGAACGCTCGAGATCCTGCGCCAAGTGAGCGCTGCTCATCACACGCTGAGCGTTCTGCTGGGTGGCCTGGTCCATCTCGTTGATGGCGGTGTTGATCTGCTCGATGCCGCCGCTCTGCTCACGCGAGGCCGAGGAGATCTCGGCGATCAGATCATTGACCCGCGAGATGCCGGTCACGATCGCCTCCATGGTGCCGCGCGCCGCCTCGACCTGATCCCCGCCATCGATGATCTCCCGCTGGGTGGTGTCGATCAGCGCCTTGATCTCGCGCGCCGCCTCGGCGCTGCGGGAGGCCAGATTGCGCACCTCACCAGCCACCACGGCAAAGCCGCGACCATGTTCACCGGCGCGTGCGGCCTCCACCGAGGCATTGAGGGCCAACAGGTTGGTCTGGAAGGCGATCGAGTCGATCACCTTGATGATGTCGGCCATCTTTTCAGAGGTGGCGGTAATCCCCTGCATGCGCACGACCACCGCCTGCATCGCCTCGCCACCTTCATTGGAGGAGCGCGTGGCCTGATCAGCCAGTTGCGAGACCTGGATGGCATTGTCGGCATTCTGGCGCACGGTGCCGGTCATCTGCTCCATGCTGGCCGCCGTCTCTTCCAGCGATGCTGCCTGCTGTTCGACCCGCGCCGAGAATTCCTGATTGCCGTGCGCCATGTCGCCAGCGGCAGGCCTGACCACATTGATGCCCGCATTGACCTCGCTGACGATGCCGACCAGCGACTTGCGCATGCTGTCCAGCGCTCGTACCAGACGTGCCATCTCATCATTGCCCGCCAGCGTCATCGACTGGGAAAGATTGCCCGCGGCGATCTGGCGTGCGAAATCCAGGGTGCTGCGCAGCGGACGCACCAGGCTGCGGTAGGTACGCAGTGCCAACCACAGCGACACCACGCCCACGCCAGCGAAGGCGGTCCACAGCCCCCACTCCAGACGCGCATGGCTCGCCTCAAGCGCTTGTTGGCGCTGCTCAAGCGTCACCAGCTGTGCCGCGGGCAGCTCGGTGGCAAGCTGGGTCAGCACCGCGCGCGCATGCGCCTGGCTATCGGCCAGCACCTGCAGCAGCTCGCTGCCCATCAAGACTCCGGCCACCAGCGGCAATGCGGCCAGCAGCGCGATACGTGGCGCCATGCGCCACTGGACGAGACGCTGGAAGGCCCCCGTGAGGCCGGCACGCACGATGCGGCCCTTGCTCAAACGATAGTCGCGCTTGCCCTGCTTGAGGCCCGCGTAGACCTGCTCGGCCTGGGCGATCTGCTCGCGACTGGCCTTGACGCGCACCGAGGCAAACCCCATCACCTCGCCCTGCTCGATCAGCGGCGTCACACAGGCGTCGACCCAATAATAGTCGCCATTCTCGCGTCGATTCTTGACCAGTCCCTGCCAGCTTTCGCCTTGCTTGAGCGTCGCCCACAGATTCTCGAAGGCGGCTTCTGGCATGTCGGGGTGGCGCACCAGATTGTGCGGCGCACCGATCAAGGCATCACGCGTGAAGCCACTGACCTCGATGAAGACAGAGTTGGCGTAGGTGATGCGTCCCTTGAGATCGGTACGCGAGATCAGGTAGTCATGCTCACCAATGGGGTATTCCCTTGCCGTCACCGGCTGATTGTTTCGCATTGCCCTTGCTTAGCCTCGTACTCGTCACAGCGTGATCGTCATTGACCCGGCGAGACCACTGACCGGCAGCATGACCGTCATTGCCCGGTACAGCCGCCCACGACCTTGTGGTGCACACCTTATCGGCCGCTGTCGGCAGTTCTTGAACGCAGAACGCCGCTGACCAGCAGGCCAGCGGCGCTCGAGACGAAACAGGTGGAAAAGCTCGCGAGATCAGGCGAGCACACGCCGCAGGCAACATGCCGCCTATTGCGCCTGACTCATGCCGCGAGACAGCAGGTCATGCCGGCTGCGTCGCGGGCTCCATCAGCGCCATTTCATCACTGGTCATCATGTGCTCGATATCCATGATCAGCAGCATGTGATCGTTGACGGTCGCGAGCCCCGCCAGGAAGTCACTGTTCATGCGCGCACCGAATTCCGGCGGCGGCAGCACCTGATCGGCCGCGAGACTGATCACATCGGAGACGCCATCGACGACGATGCCGACTACACGCTCACCGATATTGATCACGATCACCACCGTCTGCGCCGTGTATTCGGCCTGACCCAGCTGGAACTTCAGCCGCAGATCGACGATCGGCACGATGACGCCACGCAGGTTGGTCACGCCCTTGATGAAGGCCGGTGCATTGGCGATACGCGTGACGTTCTCGTAACCGCGAATCTCCTGCACCTTGAGGATATCCACGGCGTAGTGCTCCTCGCCGAGGCTGAATACCAGGTATTCGCCGCCGTCATTGACCTTGGAGGCGTGGTCCTGCGCCAGGCCGACATTGGACGTCTGCGCCGCGGCAACTTGAGTGTGAGACATGCTCATCTCCTGTCTGTGATGGGGTGACGCTTCGCGCCGAGGCGCAAGGGGCGAGTGTGCGGCCGGTGAACGGCCATCGTCTCAGCTGACGATGGCGTCCTGGGGCATGGCGGACTCAGTGGCGACCTCTGCCTGCCTCTGCACCGCTGGCATCTGGTTGGCGAGGCGATGCAGGTCCGAAACATCCAGAATCAGCGACACCCGCCCATCGCCCAGGATCGTCGCCGAAGAGACGCCCGGCACCTTGCGATAATTTCTTTCGAGATTCTTGACCACCACCTGCTGCTGACCGATCAGCTCATCCACCAGCAAGGCGTAGTGGCGCCCCTTGCCCTGCACCACCACCACGATGCCCTGCTCCGGCTGCGTCTGGGCGCCAGGTACCGCGAACACCTCATGCAAGGCAACCAGGCTCAGGTATTCGTCCCGCACCTTCAGCAGGCGATCATTGCCGACCATGCTGAACAGCATGTCGGCCTGCGGCTGCAACGACTCCACCACCACCGACAGCGGCAGGATGTAGATTTCCTCGCCGACGCGAATGGCCATGCCCTCGAGGATCGCCAGCGTCAGCGGCAGCACGATACGCGTGGTGGTGCCCTGCCCGGTCACGGAGGCAAGCTCCACGTGCCCGCCCAGCGCCTGGATATTGCGCTTGACCACATCCATGCCGACTCCACGCCCCGAGACGTCACTGACCTGCTCGGCCGTCGAGAAGCCGGGGGCGAAGATCAGCTGCCAGACCTCGTCGTCGCTCATGCCATCGCTGACCGCCAGGCCGTTGCTGCGCGCCTTGGCCAGAATGCGCGCGCGATCGAGCCCGGCGCCGTCATCCATCACCTCGATGACGATATTGCCGCCCTGATGGCGGGCAGACAGCGTCAGGGTGCCGTGGGCGCTCTTGCCACTCGCCTCACGCTCGCTGGGCGATTCGATGCCATGATCGAGGCTGTTGCGCACCAGATGGGTCAGCGGATCGATGATGCGCTCGATCAGGCTCTTGTCCAGCTCGGTGTCATGCCCCTGGCTGACCAGCTCGACCTGCTTGCCCAGCCGCGAGGCAAGGTCGCGAATCAGGCGCGGAAACCGCGAGAACACGTAGTCCATCGGCATCATGCGCACCGACATCACTGCTTCCTGCAGGTCTCGTGCATTGCGCTGCAGCTGGCTGATGCCACTGACCAGCGCCGCCTGATCCGGCGGCGTGGTCGCCGATGCCGTCTGCTCCAGCATCGACTGGGTGATGATCAGCTCGCCGACCAGGTTGATGATGGTATCGACCTTGTCGACGCCGACACGGATGGAGCCTTGCTCAGCAGGCGCATCAGTAGCACGCCGCCCCGACTGGCTGCGTCGCTCGCCACTCACCGGGGTAGCGGCAGATGGCCCTGCCGCGCCAGTGGACGACGACTCTGCCGCGCCAGCGGTAGAGATACCTGCCGAAGAGCCTGTGTCGACTGTCGCTTCAGCGGGCGCTGGCTGCATGCCAGCAAGTTCGTTTGCTGCGTCGTCAGCCATGCCGTCGGCGACGTCCTCGGCCTGCTTTTCAGTCAGCTCTTCAGTCAGCGCTTCAACCAGCCCATCCGCTACGCCGCCCACTACGCCATCAGCTACGCCATCAACCTCCGCTGGTGGAGCAGGTGTCGCGGGCTCGATAAGAATCTGCTCCGGCTCGATGACGAAGCACAGTACCGCTTCGATATCCGCGGCGCTGACCGTGGTACTCACGATGACGCGACATACCTGCTCGTCACCGCTGCTGGAGATGACCTCTCCGAGGTTGGCCAGCTCTTCGATCAGCAGTTCACGCTCGCGGTCGGCGACGAACATCAGAGTGACCGAGAGCAACGGCAAACTTGCGTCGGCGCTGGGCTGTGACTCGAGCGTAGACGGCGTGGCCATATCGCTGCCGACTGGCGCAGACGCTTCGCCTGACGGCCCTGGTAGGCTCGGGTCATCAATATCAGATGGCACTGGTTCGCTCGAGGCATCCATCACCGACGACTCCTCGCCCAGCTGCTTGAGCACCGCGACGATATGCGCGTAGGCCTCAGGGTCGGGGGACTGGGCATTGCGATAGGCCGCCAACTGGTCGTCGAGCATGTCCTTTGTCTCCAGAAAGCGATCGATATGCTGAATGCTCAACCGCAACTCGCCTCGGCGGGCACGGTCCAGCAGGTTCTCGAGGTGATGGGTGGTGTCCTGCAGGACCGTGAAGCCGAAGGTCGCGGCACCGCCCTTGATGGAATGGGCCGCACGAAAGATGGCGTTGAGCTGCTCGGCATCCGGCGCCTCGACATCCAGCGCCAGCAGCAGGCGCTCCATCTCGGCCAGCAGCTCCTGCGCCTCCTCGAAGAAGGTGTCGTAAAACTCACTGATATCCATGCATGTTCTCGCTGGCTGTCATTGCGCTATCACACGGGAAGCGGCGCCGCTTAAGTTCTGACATGAGACGCCTTGAGCGCACTCAGCTGTCCAGCCCGGAGGCGACGGGGCTGTCGGTGACATGACTGCCAGCGACGGGATTCGTCACGCGTACCGGGCTTGCCAGCTGCTCGAGACGCTCGCGCAGGCTGTTGATGTCCTCGGCGGGCTGGGGATTGACGCCGTTGCTGTCAGTGATATCGCGATAGGCCGACTGGCTGAGCACCATCAGGCTGATGCGACGATTGATGGCGGCCTCAGGGTTCTGGCTGTCAAGGCTGATGCGCGAGCCCATGCCGACCACGCGCACGATGCGCTCATAGGGCAGCCCACTGTTGCCCAACACGCGGCGCGCGGCATTGGCGCGATCGGTGGAGAGCTCCCAGTTGCCGTAGCCGCCTTCACCGACGAAGGGACGATTGTCGGTATGCCCGGTGATGCTCAGATGATTGGGCAGCCGCTTGAGAATCGGCGCCAGCAAGCCAAGCAGCTGCGAGAGCTGTGGCGAGGGTTGCTTGCTGCCCAGCGCGAACATCGGGTGCTGATCACTATCGGTGATCTGGATGCGCAAGCCTTCCGAGGTCAGCTCGATCTGCAGCTGCTCGCGTAGCTCGGCCAGGTCCGCATCATCGGCCATGCGCTGCGTCATGGTGGTGTCGATCTCGTCGCGAATGGCGGCCATGCGGGAATCATCGGCCAGCGCCTGGCGCTGCAGGCGTTGCAGATCAGCGCCCTTCTCGCCCTGGGTCTGCTCGGCCATGAAGCCGCCACCGGGAATGGCACTGCTGGAGGCCGAATTGCGATCGCCCCCCAGCAGAGAGACTTCCAGCGGCGCACCGAAGTAATCGGAGATTTCCCGCAGGTCGTCGTCCGAGGCATTCGAGATCACCCACATCACCAGGAAGAAGGCCATCATCGCGGTCATGAAGTCGGCGTAGGCAATCTTCCAGCCACCACCATGATGCCCTTTGACGATACGCGGCCGCTTGATGACGATGGGTCTGCGCTCTTCACTCATCGAGACCTCCGAGCTTCAGTCCAGAAACACCCACTGCCTCGACCGCGACAGCCAGCGACACCTGTGCCACTGACACGCAGGAGACGGACACGCTTGCGACTGACGCACTTGCGAGAGACAGCAACGCCATATCAGCCCGCACCCTTGTTCTTGATCTCGCGCACATGCTCTTCCAGCTCGTTGAAGCTGGGGCGCTCGGCGGTGAACAACGCCTTGCGGCCGAACTCCACCGCGACCTGCGGGGCGTAGCCATTGAGCGAGGCCATCAGGATGACGCGAATGCACTGCATCATCTTCACGGCCTCGTGCACCTCGTGCTGGATCTTGTTGGCGACCGGCGTGACGAACCCATAGGCCAGCAGGATGCCGAGGAAAGTGCCGACCATGGCGTTTGCGATCAACACACCCAGCTGGGCGGCGCCCTGGTCCGCCGAGGCCAGCGCATGCACCACCCCCATCACGGCGGCGACGATCCCGAAGGCCGGCAGGCCATCGGCCACCGCCGAGAGGGAATGCACTGGAATCTCGGTTTCGTGCTTGAAGGTCTCGATCTCGTGCTCCATCAGCGACTCGAGCTCGAAGGGGTCCATGTTGCCGCTGACCATCAGGCGCAGGTAGTCGGTGATGAAATTCATCAGAATGGGGTCGGAGATCAGGCGCGGATACTCGGCGAACAAGGCGCTTTCCTGCGGATTGTCGATGTCCTGCTCGATCGCCAGCATGCCCTGCTGACGGGCACGCGACAGCAGCAGATACAGCAGCCCGATGACTTCCATGTACAGGGACTTGTTGTAGCCACGCGTGCGCTTTAACTTCGAGAATGCCTTGCCGGTGGCCTTGATGGCCTTGCCGTTGTTGCCGGCCAGAAAGGCGCCGACGGCAGAGCCACAGATGATGAGCAATTCCGCGGGCTGCATCAGCACCGCCAGGTGCCCGCCCACCATCAGATACCCGCCCAGGGTGGACCCGATGACCACTAGATAGCCTATGAACAACAACACAATAACCCCCTTGGCATTCGGTCAACGTCGCATGAATCTGACTATCGGCGTCGCTGAGCATGTCTTTAGGGTCACGGCGGAATATTCGTTGAGGCAGTCGCTGTGGAAAGCACCATGCTCGAACAGTCGGTATTGAGCCAGGCGTCAGAGCAATGGCGCACAACGCAAGAAGGCCTGCCCGGGGATGGGCAAGCCTTCTGGTCTTTGCACGCTCGTCTTGCTCGTTCGCCTGGCGCAATCCTGCCGCCTTCACTGACACGAGACAGCTATCAGCCGAGGCTAGCGACGGCTGCCGACTGCTCCAGTGCCAGCTCTTCACGGGCCTTGCGGCGGGCTGCCGTTTTGCCGGCACGCGATGGCGGCTGACAGATGCCACACACGTAATCATGTGATGGCGTGTGGGCGTGCACCACGAAATGGCCACTGCAGGTCTTGCAGCTGGCCACTTCCAGCAGATCGCTTTCGAAAAAGCGCACCAGCGTCCAGGCGCGCGTGAGCGCCAGCACCGGCTCGTCTTCGCCGACATGCTCCAGGTAGAAGCGATATGCCTTGACGAAGGCATTCATGCGCGATGCGCCCTGCGCCTTGAGCCGACGGTAGAAGCCATGGAACAGCGACGCATGCAGATTGGGCTGCCAGGTCATGAACCAGTCGGTGGAAAACGGCAGCATGCCCTTGGGCGGCGAGACACCCCGAACTTCCTTGTACAGTTTGACCAGACGCGCGCGGCTGATCTCCGTTTCCGTCTCAAGCACCTGCAGGCGGGCCCCCAGTTCGATCAACTCTACTGCCAACTGCAGCTGTTGCAGTTCATCGACGAGACTTTTCTGGGTCATCCGCTGACTCCCCCCTGGCGAAGTCCAGCATCGTTCTGGCGCGCATTCAGCAGCATGGCAGTGTGCATCGCGCTGAAATCCTGGTCGCGTCCACCCTGCAATACCCCCTTGAGCTGCGAGGCATCATCCAACGCCAGCTCGCACAACAGTTGATTGCAGGACGACAACGACACCAGCTGACTGACACTCATGCCAGACAAAAGATCCGCCATCTCTTGATCGAGACCCAGGCGTACCAGCGCCATTTCCGTATCTTCGACCAACAAGCGCTGCACAAGCAGAAGATACGACAGATTGACACTCTGTATATCATTGAGCAGTGAGGACATCATGATTCCCTGAGTGGTCTGATCGTCCCGAGCTACCGCCAACCCTGGCACTCGACCGTCATCCCTTATGGTTTTGATATAATGTAACGAAATACTCACGGCGCCGGACCAGTGGCGCCATGCGGGCTAGTGGCTTCATGACCAAGTGAGCCACCTTCTTTGAGATGGCGATTCTAATACTTAATCACGTAATGAACCAGACTCTTCATCAACATTTTTTTACATACCACTACGTCACATGCACAAAAGCTGCATCAAGGCGCCGAAATGGCAGCAGGCTGCGTCAGAAAAGCCCTCAATCTTGTCTTCAAGACGACTTGCATAATCACGATGCACCAGATTTGTCATACAAAGCAATAGCAAGCGGATGGTGCGCACAGTGTGTTGCATTTTTGTGAAAAGCAGCACTGCCCATTTCCCGCCACCCGGGGCATGCCTTGTACAATATCGAGCAATTGCCCTATACGGGCCGCCAACAGGCAGCAAGTTACCCCTGCGTAAAGGCGAGGAATAACGCAATGTCAGCACTTGTCCAGGATGGGCTATCTGCTATTTCAACGCGGTGAGAGGACCCGCCAGCGGCTCGCCCAAATGGGCTTCTCTCGCCGCTTCAACAGAATAAAACATTGCATATGAGGGTTCTGGCACAAACAACATGCAGGATCGAGCTGCATTTTCACGGCGACCCTCGGCGGAGTTTCAATACCGTATCCACGCAAGCAGTTCGCCTGAGTGACGTTTTATTTAAATCTTATAAATAAATTATATTTCTCGATATCTTGGCCTATGGCGTGACGCCTGAAGTGTCACTTCACACCTCCACAGTCGCCATGCAGTGGCATGCCATAAAAACATTCGCCAGGGCTCAATGAGCAAGAATCGTACAAGGATGAAACATCATCCTTCAGGGCGGGACATTCGAGGGTTTTACTCGGAAGGCGTCTTCTGTGAGCGATGCCTCTCTGCCCATAGCTCGGCGATCTTGACGACGACCTGCATCAAGGCTGTGGGCAATTCCTTGCGTGCCGGCAGCCCGGTGGCCAGCATTTCGACCAGCTCGGGCATTTCATGCACGCTCAGGCCCAGCGAATTGGCCCGCTGCTGGATGCGCTGCCCCAGCCTCTCACCCTGGGTATGCATGAAATCCGTCGCTTGCCCTGCTGTGGCCCGGGGGGCATCGACAGATGTGCCATCAGAAGGCGCGGGCGCCTCATGGTCACGCACTGCATCGCCGGGGCGTACGTGCACCCTGGGCGCTATCCCGGCCAGACCTTGCGCGAGCGCATGCCGCATGTCGCGCAAGGATGTATCACGCTCGACTGTGCTGCTGGAAGGTTGCGTCAGACGCTCGATCTCGACCACCAACGCCACAGGCGCATCGAGCTGATACCAGGTCAGGTTCACTGCAAGCGTTGCCCGCGCGGCAGCATCACTGCTCTCACTACTCTCACTACTCTTGCTTTTCTCACCACTCTCACTTTCTGCACTGTTTGATGCTTGCGTCTGCTCTTCGTCCTGCTCCGCATTGTCTTTCGCGGCAGAATCCTCTGGCTCAGCAGTCACCTGTGGCTTGTGATCGTTGCCCTCCTCGCCACCTCTGTCGCCTGCCACCAATGTCAGCGACATCTTCCACTGTTGAGCATCACCGTGATCACTGCGGCGACTGTCGGGAGTGGCGTCATGCGCAGCCACGGGCATCACGGCCAATGGCGCTATACGCCGCTCCTCCTCATCTTGCAAGCGGTGCCGATAAGGCGGCCCCGGAAAATAGAGGCTGAAGAAGACATGCAGGCCGGGCATCAACAGGCCCTGCCAATTAAAGGGCTGACCCAGAATCAACAACAGCTGTTGCTGTACCAGCCCGCTGGCGAGGGCGTCTGAGCCAATCGCCTGGCGAGACACTTCCGACGCGGCAGGTTGAGTGACGCCCAGTTGCATGTTGGCACGATAGGCGCCCAGTGCACTGGCTTCATGGGCGCTGGCGCCCTGTCTAGCCGCGTCAATGCCACCCGGCGGCAACATGTCACTGCTCGGGCGAGCCATGCCCGGGCGCGACTCACGGCGCAGCTCTGCTCTCATGTCTCGCATGCGCCAGACAAAGGCGTCCTCGCGCGCCGCCTCCCAAGGGATGAAGCGCGCCTCCGCCAGCACCGGCCATTGCCGCCAGGCCAACAGAGCCTCCAATCTGGCATTGGCAAGCTGCGGATGACCGGCGAGGTCGGCCAATCCCAGGCGATTCTCGACCCAGGCGAGCAGGTCCGCCTCGTAGAAGAGCCCGCTCTGGTGAATCTGCTGGCTCAAGGCCGCCGACAGACTGAGAAGTGATGCGCTGGACAACGCCATGGGCGCCAGAAGACCGGGCAAGGGCTGGCCGCGCGCCAGCAGAGAAACAAGTGACTGCCCTTCCGGCAGCGCCAACCCGACCCGCGCAGACGCTGAGCCACTGGCTACCAGCTGTGACAGGGCATCGAGCAGACGTGACATCGTCTGTGTCTGCGTCGTCAGTTCGACGGAAGCACCGGGCAATGGGAGGGAAGAGGAGGCTGACACGAGAGCGCCAGTGGGAGAAGTGGAGGCTTGCGAGGGTGTCAGCAACGCTGCGCCAGCCTCCAATGACGACGATGCAGGCCTTGCGCCTGCTCCCGCGCCTGCCTGGAAGAGCAGATTTGCGCCATTCTGGCCGCCACTGCCCTTGCCATCTTCCGCCCCCAGCCCCTGGCGCGACTGGAGAGCGGAGGTCGGGAAGACGACACCGGAGTCCGCCGGCGGCGGGCGTTGTGCCGCCCTCCCCAACACCTGATGGAGCAGACTATCGATCAAGGGATTGATGCCGCTCATGTCGTGCAATCCTCATTGCCAGGGAGGCCGCTAGGGAGTCATGCGCGAGGCCTTGGAGGCTCGGCTCTCTCCATGCCCGATCAAGCCTTGCTCTGCTGAGCTTGGACGCCACGATCGTAACTTGCCTGACCTAGGCTGTTCTGACCCTAGCTGCTTTGGCCATAGCTGCGTGCCAGCTTGCGGCGCGTACCCACATCCCCGAGCACTTCCTGCAACTGGCTCTGGCGCGCCTTGAGCTGGACGGTCAGCTCTGATTCCAGCGTGGTCAGCGTGCGCAGACGTTGTTCCAGCGCCCTGCGCGTCTCGGCGTTGCCACCTCGCGGCATGCGCAGCTGCTGCATCTTCTCGATATAGCTGGCCTGCCCGCCGAGAACCGCGGGCCAGTCACCCAGGCGTGCTGAGCGCAGCATGGCATTCATCTGCTCCAGCAGCTCATCGCATTGCTGGAAGGTGTCATCGGCGAGCAGTGCATTGCTGTTCATGGTCAGCCCAATCCCTTGTCGTGTACGGCAATCTGACGCCAGGCGTCTCCCAGCTCGTTGAGCAGGCGACGCGCCTCGTCGAGCTTTTCCGGGCTGTTGCCCAGGTTGGCCTGCATGATCAGGCGCGCGATGTAGTCATACATGCGATCGAGATTGGTCGCGACCTCATTGCCCTGCTCATGATCCAGGCAGGCACGCAGACCTTCAGTGACGATGCTAGTCGCCTTGGCCAGCGACTGTCCCTTGGCAGCCACGTCGCCGGCTTCCATCTGCAGACGCGCCGCCGCCAGCGCGCGATCGGCTCCCTCGAACAACATCACGATCAACTGGTGTGGGCTGGCGGAAAGCACACCGGATTCCACGCCGACCCGGGCATAGGCATTGGCGCCACGATAGCGACTCATGGTGATTGGGTTCCCTTGTTCATGGCGTTTGTCAGTATCTCTGTCAGATATGGAGCCGTCGCCGGCATGCCGTCTCTACTGCGGGCATTGCCGGACTCATCGAATCTCGCGGCGGATGGCCAAGGCCTGAGTCAGTGACCAGTGGTCAGGCCCATGACTCATGGGCATCAGCCATCTATCAGCCCGTCATGTCCCAACTGTTTTCCAGCGTTTCCAGCTGACTGGTCAGGTAGTCACTGGTAGATGTCAGGTTGGCCACCAGGATGTCGAGCTCAGTGAACTGTTCCCGATATCGCTCGATGGTGGCCTCAATGGTGTCTTCGGTCTGCTCATACTGACTGGCGAGACTCTCAAGCGACCCCTCAATGCCTTCCGTGGTGCTTTCCAGCGTGCCATCTTCCCCGACCACCTCTTCAAGCAGACTGGACATCTGGCTGG
Source organism: Cobetia sp. 29-18-1 (assembly GCF_029846405.1). Taxonomy (NCBI): domain Bacteria; kingdom Pseudomonadati; phylum Pseudomonadota; class Gammaproteobacteria; order Oceanospirillales; family Halomonadaceae; genus Cobetia; species Cobetia sp. 29-18-1. The sequence continues at coordinate 23,984 of NZ_JARWKS010000017.1, read as the reverse complement.
CGAAGCCGCTGGTGCCCGCCTCATCATCGGAGATGAAGAATCCCGACATCGCGGCCAGCTGCTCACTGTCGGCGGCCTCGATCACAGCGCTGTCGAATTCGAGCTTGCCATCGTTGGTACGGCTCACTCCCAGCGAGGAGAGCGCATAGAAATCGCCCTCACTGGTAAAATTCAGCGCCGAGGTCAGACGACTCTCGATGGTGCGCAGCGTCGAATCGCCCAGCAATTCCCCCGCGGTCCCTTCATCGGCATTGAATGCGGTGTAATTGTCGATGGTGTCCTGAAGATCGTTGTAGGCATTGACGAAGGTTTCCATCGCCTTGCTTACCGACTCGGCGTTCTCCTTGACGGTGACCACGCTGGCTGTCGTGTTCGTCTCGCTCAGCGTCAGGGTCAAGCCATCCACGGCATCATCGATGACATTGGAGGTAGCTTGCATGCTGATGCCATTGACGCTGAACTCGGCATTGCGCGCCGCGACAACTTCCTCCATCCCGCCAGTGGCCGGATCATTATTCGTCGGGTCATAGCTCGCCGGGTCATGGCTGAGCAAGCTATCAAGCTCTGCCACCTCGCCGCTGGTCGAGAGGCTCATCACCGCTTCATTGCCCGTCTCATCCGAAGTCATCACCAGGCGATACGGCGTGTCGGAGCCATCATTGACGATCGAGGCCGTGACACCGAGGCCCGCCTCGTTGATGGCATCACGAATGCCTTCCAGCGTATTGTTGCTCTCATCGATGACGATGCTGGCGCTACGCTCGGCGTCTGCCGCATAGCTGCCATCACTGGCCAGCGTGCCCAATGACAGCGTCAGCGTGGTCGCGGTGCCATCTCCCATGGCTTCATCACGACTCGCCTGCCCCGTCGTCGCCAGACTCTGCGCCTGCGCCAGCTGGGTGACAGCCACCGAATAACTGCCCGCACTCACTTCCGAGGTTGCCGTGGCACTGACGCCCGAGCCACTGGCGGTGGTCGTCATGCCGGCATAGGTCTCGGCATCGGCCAGCGCCGCGGCGGCGGTATCCAGGGATTCCAGGCGACTTTGAATCGTGCCCCAGGCCGACAACTCGGCCTCGTAACTTGCCTGCTGGGTCTCGATTGGCGTGAGCTTCTGACGCTCTGCCGTCTCCAGATCCGTCAGCAGACTGTTGAGGTCGAGCCCAGAGCCAATCCCCAGCGATGAAATCGTCGCCATATGCACCTCTCGATAGGGTGAAGGTATTTTCACATGCCCGCTGAACCGCCATCAGGCGAAAAAGCACGCATACCGGGCGTATTTGTCTGTCTGAGTGTTGTGGCTATCGGCACAGGGTTCGTGAACTTGAGGGCTTTCTTGTTCAGACATTTTCTTGTGTGAGCGCCTTCTTCTTTCGATCACCCTCTTGTTTGATCACCTCCCGAGCACACGCCGCATTAGACCTCAGACTACAGAAAGGTAGTCACCCTACAGCGCCTACGACGTATCGCTTACCGCACCGCAAACGTTTGCGGTTCATAATTGGCGCCATTGTGAACCAGCGGATTCAGACACTGGATCGACTCATTCCTGCTTTACCCAAGGACTGCGACGTGAAACGACACGGCATCTTGAACGGACCTCTCAGTGGCCACCTCGCCCGTCTCGGCCATACCCACACCGTGGTGATCGCCGACGCCGGCCTGCCGATTCCCGAGGGCGTGCCCTGTGTCGATCTCGCGGTGATTCCCGGCCTGCCCGCCATGCTGCCGGTGCTGGATGCCCTGCTGGCCGAGCTGTGCATCGAGGCCACGACCCTGGCCGAGGAGCTGCCGGTCAAGAGCCCCTCCTTCCATGACGCCATCGTCGAACGCCTGGACACCCTGGACCGCCTGTCCCTCGCGCCGATCGGCCGTAAGCAGCTCAGTCATGAAGCCTTCAAGGCAGCGCTGCCCGAGGCAAGCGTCATCGTGCGCACGGGCGAGTGCACGCCGTACGCCAACGTGATCCTGCACTGTGGAGTGCCCTTCTGATGCAGAGCCATGCACAACCGCGGGTGCTGATGGCACTCAAGGGCATCGACAAGGGCTTCTCCGGGGTCAGCGTGCTCAAGGGTGTCGACTTGACGCTGCGCGCGGGGCGCGTACATGCGCTGGCCGGCGAGAATGGCGCGGGCAAGTCGACGCTGATGAAGATTCTCTCCGGCGTCTATCGCTACGACGCCGGCACACTGTGGCTGCGTGACGAGGAAGTGGTCTTCACCACCCCGCGTCAGGCGATGGACAGCCGCATCGCCATCATCCACCAGGAACTCAATCTGGTGCCGGGCCTGTCCGCCGGCGAGAACATCTTCCTCGGCCGTGAACCGCGCACCGCGCTGGGCACCGTCGACTGGAAGCGCCTGCACCGCGATGCCCGCCAGCTGCTCGACCGCCTGCGCCAATCGCTGGATTCCCGCACCGCCGTCAGCGAGCTGAGCATCGGTCAGCAGCAGATGGTCGAGATCGCGCGTGCACTGTCGCTGGACGCCGAGATCATCATCATGGATGAGCCCACCGATGCGCTGACCGACATCGAGACCGAAATCCTCGCCGAGGTCGTCGCGGAGCTACGCGCCGAAGGCCGCTCGCTGGTGTTGATCACTCACCGCCTGAACGAGATCTTCAGCATGTGCGATGAAGTCGCCGTGCTGCGCGATGGCCAGATGATCCACCAGGGGCCGACGGCAGAGCTGGATGAGGATGGACTGATTCGTCTGATGGTCGGCCGCGAGCTGGCCGAGCGTTATCCCTACACGCCCGCCAGCCCTGATGGCGAAGTGCTGCTTGAGGTGAAGGATCTCGAGGCGCCGGGCGTGAAGGGCATCAGCTTCTCGGCTCGTCGTGGGGAAGTGCTCGGCTTTGGCGGCCTGATGGGCGCTGGGCGTACCGAACTGGCCCGCGCACTGTGCGGCGATACCCGCATCAGCGCCGGCAGCGTCCAGCTGCATGGCCAGCCGGTGCGTTTCGCCTCGCCGGCCGAGGCATTGGCCGCGGGTCTGGTGTATGTGCCGGAAGACCGCAAGCAGGCGGGCCTGATTCTCGCCCACTCGGTGGCCAGCAACATGTCGTTGAGCGCCCTGCCGAGCTTCTGTGGCGCGTTCGGGCGCATTCGTCATGGCGAGGAAGCCGCCGCCGTCGAAAGCTTCGTCAAGAGCATGCAGATCAAGGTCAGCAATACCGACCAGCCGGTCGACACGCTGTCCGGCGGCAACCAGCAGAAGGTGTCGCTGGCCAAGGCACTGATGCCGGCGCCGGAGCTGGTGATTCTCGATGAACCGACCCGTGGCGTGGATGTCGGCGCCAAGCGTGAGATCTACCTGCTGATCAACGAGCTCAAGCGCCAGGGCAAGTGCGTGCTGCTGATCTCCTCTGAGATGCCCGAACTGCTCGGCCTGGCCGATCGCGTTCTGGTGGTCGCCGATGGGCGTATCTCCGGCGAGTTCAGCCGCGAGAACGCGACCCAGGAAGCGATCATGACCGCGGCCTCAGGCCTCGAGAGCCCCCTGAGCAGCGGCAACGACTCCGCGAATGGCACGTCAACTTCCAGCGCTGCATCACGCGATACCGCCCGCCCGTCTTCTACACCCGACTCCTCCGCTTCCCGCCACGAGATGCCGAACTGATGTCTACTCCTTCTTCCTCTGCCGCCAGCGGCCGCCGCCTCGACGTCATGCGCCTGCTGGTCGATAACAAGGCGCTGATCGCGCTGGCCCTGTTGATCGCCGTGAGTGCCGGCCTGTCCGACAACTTCCTGTCGTCCGACAACCTGCTCAACGTACTCCGCCAGACCAGCATCAATGCCATCATCGCCATGGGCGTGACCTTCGTCATTCTCACCGCGGGTATCGATCTGTCGGTCGGCGCGGTACTGGCGCTGACCGGCGCCTTCGCGGCCTCGATGACCGCCGCCGGTCTCTCCCCCTGGCTGAGCGTGCCAGGCACCATCATCGCCGGTGCTGGCCTGGGCGCCATTTCCGGCCTGTTCGTCGCCTTCGGTCGCATCCAGGCCTTCATCGTCACGCTGGTGGCGATGACGGTGCTGCGCGGTGCCACGCTCGTCTACACCGATGGCCGCCCGGTCTCCATCGGCGTCAGCGAAGCCGCCGACAGCTTCTGGAATCTGGGTGGCGGTTACTGGCTCGGCGTGCCGATCCCGATCTACATGATGTTCTTCGTCTACGTGCTGTGCTGGGGCGTGCTGCATCACACCCGCTTTGGGCGCCACGTCTATGCGGTCGGGGGTGGTGAGAAGGTCGCGCGTCTGTCCGGCATCAACGTCAATCGCATCAAGATCAGCGTCTATGCCATCGCGGGTGCCTTCGCGGCACTGGCAGGTGCCATCCTCGCCGCGCGCCTGGGCTCGGCACAACCGAATGCCGGCACTGGTTACGAGCTGGATGCCATCGCGGCAGTCGTCATCGGTGGCACCAGCCTGATGGGTGGCCGCGGACGCATCTTCGGCACCTTGATCGGTGCACTGGTGATCGGCGTGCTCAACAATGCGCTGAACATCATGGGCGTCTCCAGCTATTACCAGATGATCGCCAAGGGGGCCGTCATCCTGCTCGCGGTACTGATCGACAGCCGCGCGCAGAAATAGCCTGTTAGTACGCAGAAGCAAGCAACAGCAAACCCGTAAAACACAGCACGATTTCATTCCCGGCAGCATCGAAGACCCTCGCCCCCGTGCGCCAACCACGGGGGCCCCTCTACCGGGTCGCCGACGACAACGAAAGGACCATCGCCATGAAGAAACTGCTCACCTCCACGCTGACGACCGCCATCACTGCCGCAGGCCTGAGCATGATGCCGGTGCAATCCGCCATGGCCGACAAGATCGCGCTGGTGGTCTCGACGCTGAACAACCCCTTCTTCGTCAGCCTCCAGCAGGGTGCCAAGGACAAGGCCGAAGAACTGGGCCACGAGCTGATCGTGCTGGATTCCGGCGATGACGCCGCGCGTGAGCTGTCCAACGTCGAGGACGCTCTGTCCCGTGGTGTCGATCTGCTGCTGATCAACCCGACCGATTCCGATGCCGTGGTCTCCAGCGTGCGCACCGCCAATGGCCGCAATGTGCCGGTGGTCACACTGGATCGCAGTGCCAATGGCGGTCGGGTCGCGGCGCACGTCGCCTCCGACAACGTCGCCGGTGGCGAACTGGCGGGCAATTTCATCGCCGATAAACTCGCAGGCAAGGGTGAGATCGTGCAGCTGGAAGGCGTCGCTGGCGCCTCGGCCACGCGTGATCGCGGTGAAGGCTTCATGAAGGCCATCGATGGCCAGTCAGGCCTCAGCCTGGTGGCCACGCAGCCAGCTAACTTCAACCGCACCCAAGGTCTGAACGTGATGGAGAACCTGCTGCAGGCGCATCCGAGCGTGAATGCCGTCTTTGCCCAGAACGATGAGATGGCGCTGGGCGCCCAGCGTGCCCTGCAGGCCGCCGGCAAGGACATCCTGCTGGTCGGCTTCGATGGCACCGATGAAGGCATCAAGGCCGTGCAGGCCGGCAAGATGGACGCTACCGTCGCCCAGCAACCGGCACTGATCGGTAGTCTCGGCGTCGACACCGCCGACAAGCTGCTCAAGGACGAGGACGTCGAGAAGACCATCTCCGTGCCGCTCAAGCTGATCACCGAATAAGGGGTCACACGGCTCACGCAGCCTGCATCGCGAGACAGGACGCCGGCCACTGGCCGGCGTTTTTCCGTCTTTTCGGTCTTTTCCATCAATGGCGTGTCCTGCTCGCCTCGCGCTCAGTGACGCCCGCTCGGCTTTCACCATCAGGCTCACCACCAGGGACAGAGATGTGATTCGACTCAAGGATGTGGCGGCACACGCTGGAGTTTCGGTAACCACGGTATCGCATGTCGTGAATGCCACCCGCCCGGTAGCCAGTGCGACCGAGGCCCGGGTACGCGAATCGATCGCCGCGCTCGGCTATCGACCGGACAGCGTTGCCCGCGCGCTGAAATCCAACCGCAGCCGCACCCTGGGGATGATCGTCACCAGTGCGCATAACCCCTTCTTTGCCGAGGTGATCCGTGGCGTCGAGGACCGCTGCTACCAGGCGGGCTACAGCCTGATCCTGTGTAACAGTGACGATATCGATGCCAAGCAGCTCAGCTATCTCGAGACGCTGCGGGACCGACGCATCGATGGCCTGGTGGTGATGACCGCCGAGAACGGTGCCGGATTTCTCGAGGCGCTCAGTGCCCTGCCACTGCCCACGGTGATGATGGATGCCGAGCCCCAGCCGGGCTGGGACATGACGGTGGTCAATGATGATTCACGCCTGGGGGGCAGGCTTGCCATCGAGCACCTATTGACGCAAGGAATCGAGCGCATCGCCCTGCTGACCGGGCCTCGTGATCATGCCCGTTCCCGCGAGCGCCTGAACGGCGCACTGGACGCCCTGCACGCGGCCGGCCTGGGGCTCGCCGAAGATTGGCAGATCGCGACCCAATTGATGCTAGCCGACGGTCATCGCGCGGCCCACCTGCTGCTGGCCAATCCAGCGGACAGACCTGATGCCATCTTCGCCTTCAATGACCTGCTGGCGCTGGGCTGTCTGCGCGCCGCCCAGGACCTGGGCCTCAAGGTACCGCAGCAACTCTCTATCATCGGTTACGACGATATCGAGATCAGCGCCTACCTCTCGCCCGCCCTGACCACCATCCGTCAGCCGATCTATGCGCTGGGCACCACAGCAGTTGATCAGTTGATTGCGCGCCTGAAAGGGACCCCCTTCCCGGGCCAGACCCAACTGGCCCCCAGGCTTGTGGAACGCGATAGTGTCGCGCGGCCAGGCCAGTGCCTTCTGGGCCACGTTTGAGCACAGCCAGGCTAGATCACAGATCTATACCGGATGAGCATCAAACATATCAAACAACAACATTTCTCTTATAGGTGAACACTGCCTACTCTGCCCCTCGTGAATCACCGCTGCCACGCTTGGCAGCACGAACATGAGGACACCCAGGTGACAGGCACTTCCCCTTCAAGCACTTCCCCATCGGACACTGCGCGATCAGATACTGTCCCGTCAGGCACAGCCTCGCCGACATCGACACCAGACGTCGACAGCACGCCCGCCATTGGCCGTGGGTTGTTGATGCTGATGGCCATCGCGGTCGCTGCAACCGCCGCCAATCTGTACTACAACCAGCCGCTGCTGGCGGAGATGGCCCGCTCACTGGGCGTGAGCCAGGGCATGATCGGCCTGATCCCCTCCGCGACCCAATTCGGGTATGCCGCCGCCATCCTGCTGATCTCGCCGCTGGGCGACACCATGGACAGACGCCAGCTGATCCGCAATCTGTCCATCACCCTGGCACTGGCCTCACTGGGCATCTTCCTGGCCCCCAGCTTCTGGCCGCTGTTGCTGGCAAGCTTCGTGGCCGGACTGGGTGCCAACATTACCCAGCAGCTGATTCCGCTGACCGCCTCGCTGTCCACCCCGGAGACGCGCGGCATGAACATCGCCACCCTGATGACGGGGCTGACCATCGGCATACTGCTGTCACGCACCCTGAGCGGCAGCATCGGCGGATATTGGGGCTGGCGCAGCGTCTTCCTGGTCGCGGCCATCATCACCGTCATCATCGGTGTGCTGCTGCATCGTCACCTGCCCAGCCGCGCGCCTGCCGTGCAGATGGCCTACCCCAGACTGATCGCCTCGATGGGCACACTGCTCAAGCAACATGCCCTGCTGCGCGAATCCGCGCTGACCGGCGCGCTGTGGTTCGCGGCCTTCAATGCCATGTGGGCGACGCTGGCGATTCACGTCACCGATGCGCCGTTTGACTACAGCGTCCAGCAGGCGGGGCTGTTCGGCATCATCGGGCTGGCGGGCATCTTCGGTGCCAAGGCGGCGGGCCGACTGGTCAATCGTGTCGGCGCGGGGCGTCTGATCAGCTTCGCCTTGGTGATGGTGGTGGCGTCCTTCGCGGTGCTCGGCCTCTGGGGTGACAGCCTGGCCGGACTGATCGTCGGCATCATCCTGCTGGACCTGGGCGTCTTCGCGGCCCAGATTCCCAACCAGGTGCGCGTGTTCTCGATCGACCCAAAGGCCCAGAGCCGCATGAACGCCGTCTATATGCTGTGCTACTACATCGGCGCGGCAGCCGGTTCCGCCATCGGCGTCAAGATGATGAGCGTCAATGGCTGGCAGGGCATGTCGATGTTCGGACTGGCATTGGCAGCGGTGGCACTGGTTCATCATGGTGTGAAGCAGCGCCGCTCGGCCTCTTCAATTCAGTGAGATCAAGACAGTGAGACGAGAGGGCAAGCGAAGCGGTGAGCGGTTGAAAGCCTGAGATGACGCCTGGTCAACACCTCGAGTCATGGGCATTCACACCCCGTGCCACGGCAGCTGGCCAGGCGCCTGAAATGGTGGCGCAATTCAGGTAAACTCTGCGCGCCATTTCGGTGCGTCGCCGAGGTGGTACGCGATTCACGACCCGTTATCGGGGCAAGAACCCGTCAAACCCTCGAGATCCACATGAAGCTCATCGTCAAACTTATCCTCGGCATCATTGCCGGCCTGCTGATCGGCCTGATGGCCCCGGATGCCCTCGTACGTGCCGCGCTGACCGCCAAGGTCATCATCGGCCAGCTGATCAACTTCACCATCCCGTTGATCATCCTGTTCTACGTCATGAGCGGCATCGCGTCGCTGCCGAAGAATTCCGGCGCCATGCTGGGTCGCACCGTCGGCATGGCCTACGGGTCGACGATTCTGGCCGGCATCTTCGCCTTCCTGGTGGCCAGCAACCTGCTGCCCGGCATGCTGTCCGGTATGGCGCCGGTCGCTGAAGGCCGCGATGCCCTGACTCCCTTTCTCGATCTCGAAATCCCCGCTGCACTGCCGGTGATGACGGCCTTGGTGCTGGCCTTCGTGTTCGGCGTGGTCATCAGCCGCCGCGAACTGCCGACCCTGAAAAGTGCCGTCTTCGAATCGCGTGAAGTGGTCGAGGTGTTCCTCAATCGCGTCATCATCCCGCTGCTGCCCCTGTTCATCGCCGGCACCTTTGCCGAGATGGCCTACGAGGGCAAGGCGCTGTCGACACTGGATACCTTCTGGAAGGTGCTGGTACTGGCGATCGTGATGCACTGGATCTGGCTGAGCACGGCCTACCTGATCACCGGCCTAATCCAGCGTCGTTCTCCGCTGGGCCTCCTGCGCAACATGTTGCCGGCCTACCTGACGGCGCTGGGCACCATGTCGTCGGCGGCGACCATCCCGGTCAGCCTGCGTCAGACCAAGGCCAATGGCGTCAGCGATGAAGTGGCCAACTTCAGCGTGCCGCTCTGCGCCACCATCCACCTGTCCGGTTCCACCATCACGATCGTCACCTGCGCCACTGCCGTGATGATGATGAGCCACAACTTGGCACTCGCAAGCCTCGGCGAAGTGATTCCGTTTTTGATCATGCTGGGCCTGACCATGATCGCCGCGCCCGGAGCACCGGGTGGCGCGGTGATGGCGGCGCTTGGCGTGCTGGGCAGCATGCTCGGCTTTGGCGAGGCGGAACTTGGCCTGATGATCGCGCTGTATCTGGCTCAGGACAGCTTCGGCACCGCCACCAACGTCACCGGCGATGGCGTGATCGCACTGTGGGTCGACCACTTCGCGCGTCGCGATGGTGTGGTCGCCGAGCGAGGGGCTGATGACAGCACTGCACAGCGCGACGCACAGGGAGTACGTTCTCAGTCATGAAGCATAATGACTGATGCGTAACAGGCACTATCAAGGCCCTGCTCTCTTCACAGAGGCAGGGCCTTTTTTTATGGCAACCTTGCCTACCGTCACCCTCTACCAGCAGGTGAGACATGACGCCGCGCCGTGCCTGACACCCGCAGGCCAAACGGCTACCATTGGCGCCCACGCGCGAGTGCTGTCATCGCTGCCGTACGCCATCACCCTGTTACCGTTGCCGGAGTGCCAGATGTCCCTGCTTTCCCCTGCACTGTTCTGTCCTTCGATATCACTACCGATATCTCGCCCGCGCCTGGCACGCATGTTCGTGACCCTATCGCTCACCACTGCCAGCCTGACCCTAGCCCAGCACGCCAGCGCGCTGGACGTCGGCATGCCCGCCGATGGCGGCGTCAGCGTCAGTCCCGCTGTGATGCTTGAAGCCGAGGGCACCCTCGATGACCAACTGAGCAGCCCGCTGATGCTCAAGCAGTTCTCAAGCCACGAGGCCGTGGAGCAAGGGCTGAGCGATGGCAGCCTCGACGCCGCCTACCTGACGCCGCAGATGCTGAAGGCTCTGGCCGAAAGCGGCATGTCACTGCGAGTGCTGGACGGCGCGGATCTCGACGATGTCAGCCTGGTCGCGCGTGACGAGCTGATCCGCTACACAGAATTGTTCGAGCCGCAGGAGCTGCTGATCCGCTTCCTCAATGACACCACCCGTGCGGTGCGAGTGGTGATGAGCGATGGCGATGCACGCTCGCATCTGGCCTTGAAGCAGTGGGTCGAGGTCAGGGTCGGCTCCAGCATGCAGCTGGTCAGCCCGCGCTCCCTGGAAGAGCTCGAAGGGGATGAATATGTCGGTGATGCGCCCCAGGCGCTGATCAACAGCCGCAAGATGCACGCTGCCTTCCTCAACGGCGATGACGCGACACGTCTGGTGGCCTTGCATCCGCTGTCCAAGGACTGGCTGCCGCGCGCCGACATGCTCGACCTGCCGCGCATGCTGCTGGTCAGCCGTGCCGATATCGAAGATGCGAGCCTTGGGGCCGAGCTTGAGTCGTTGGCCGTCGCACACACCCGCATGCAGCAGACCCTGCACGGCGAGGAGCCGATGAAGCTCGCCTTCACGCTCAAGCAGGCCTGGCCGGCGGATGCCGGTGAGGCGCCGAGCCTGCCCAGAGTAGTGCATGCACTGAACGGGCGTTCTATCCCGACCGCCGACATGCGCATCGCCCTCAAGGACTGGCTGGGCGAGCAACAGTCAGCGGTCAGCTGGCCTGCTCTTCAGAAGTAGCCCCAGCAATAGACCCAGCAGTAACGCCTGTAACAGGGCAAATGACAGACACAAAAAAACCCGCCGATTGGCGGGTTTTTTTCGATCACGGCAACAATCAGGCGTCGAGTGCTTCAGCGATCTGGGACTGAGCTTTCGGGCCGATGCCCTTGACTTCAGAGATCACGCCATCAGCGTGCGCCTGACGGACCTTGGCGACGTCATCGTAGCCAGCGTCGGTCAGAGCGCGGATAGCAGCAGCGTTGAGGCCGAGGTCTTCCAGAGAAGCTGCGTCGGCTTCTTCAGTTGCTTCCTCGACGGCAGCGCCCATCGGCATCATGCGGGACTGGGCGATAGCCTGTTCGCGTGCCAGACGTGCCTTGTACTGCACCAGCTTCTGGTTGAACTCGTGTTCGACCTGCTTGCGGTGCTTGTCAGAGGCTGCGGCTTTCTCGCTCAGGCGTTCGTTGCGAGCACGCAGGTCTTCGACTTCCTTCTTTGCCTTGTCACGGGCATTGCGGAGCTTGTCGGCTTCTTTGCTGGCTTCACGCAGCTGACGCTCCAGCTCCTTGATGCGGGCGTTCTGGTCCTGCTTGGTGTCCTGCTCCTGAAACAGGGATGCAAGCTGGTCGTCAAGATTAGCGTCGGTCATACTGCTATGTTGCCTCGAATAATTGATAAAGAGCTAAAGTCTGGGCGCACATTCTACCGCAGTTCTTCAGTTTGTGCTGCATTTGAGCGCAACCCGAGCGGGATGAATGTGAATCGGGGGTCCTACATGGGGCAATATTACCCCAACTGTGTGACATCGCCAGTCACGGATGACACTGAACGCTAGATGAAACGGCACTGAACGCACACGACAACCGCTCTATCGGTGACATGGCGCTGGTCACGAAAAAGACAGCCCGCTTTCATGGGCTGTCTTTTTCGCGGTTACCCAGCACTTGTGCAGGCCTGTCAGCAGAAACCTCAGTGTCTGCACAGACCTCAGTGCTTGCGCCAGTCCTCGAGCTTGTCGCTCAGCTGCTGACGACGCGTTTCGGGCGATGCCAGCATCTCTGACTGATGACCTTCCCCGAAGCGATTCTCGAGATAGTCCATCAGGTTGATCAGCTCATCGTCGGTCAGGCTGTCATCGAAGGCCGGCATGAAGACACTGTGGCCATTGTTCTCACGCTGCACACCGTTGAGGATTGCCTGAGCCAGATTGTCCGGATAGACACTACCGGTCACGCTGTTGTGGAACAGCGACGGGTAGTAGCCATCCTGGGTGCCGGCGCCATCCGCGCCGTGACACATGGCGCAGTGTCCCAGATACAGACGCACGCCCGGAGTGGCATCGGTCAGCTGACCGATCAGGTCTTCATCATCGGGGCGCTTGTCCAGCGGCTGACCGCGCAGCAACAGCACGTCATCGGCCGGTGCACCCTGATTGAAGCGCGTGGCGACCTGCGGCTCGCTTTCGGCCTCGCGATCGCCATCATTGACCGCCTCGCCCTGCTCGCCCTTGCCATCCACCGCCGGAATCGACTTCAGATAGACCGCGATGGCGCGCAGGTCATCTTCGCTCATGTGACGCATGGAGTGTTCGACCACATCCGCCATCGGGCCGCCAGCCTGCGCCTTGCCCTTGAGGTTGCCGGTCGCCAGATAGGTCTGGATATCCTGCTCGCTCCAGCTGCCCAGACCATCCTGCATGTCCGGCGTGAGGTTGAAGGCACGCCAGCCTTCGATCATCGCTCCGCCCAGATAGCCTTCTTCATCACCGGTCAGGGCCGTTTCCTGGAAGGCGAAGCCACGCTCGGTGTGACAGCTACCACAGTGGCCCGGCCCCTGGACGAGATAGGCACCGCGGTTCCAGTCGGCACTCTTGTCGTCGTGGTCCTGCCACGGCTCCAGCGGCGAGAAGATCTCTTCCCACAGTGCCATCGGCCAGCGCATGTTGAGCGGGAACGGAATCTCGCTTTCGCGGTTGGGCGTGCTGCTCGGCGTCACCTCATGCATGTTCCAGGCGTAGAGCGCCTTGATGTCCTCAGCCGTCAGACGGGCATAGGACGGGAACGGCATCGCCGGATAGAGGTTGTGGCCATCGGCAGCCTCGCCCTCGCGCAGCACACGGGTGTACTCCTCGAGGGTGTAGTTACCGATGCCGTGCTCGGTGTCCGGGGTGATGTTGGTGGCGTAGATCTCGCCCACCGGTGTCTCGAAGCCGAGACCACCGGCATATTCATCGCCGTCCTCGGTGCTGTGACAGGCCGCGCAATCGCTGGCGCGCGCCATGTACAGGCCCTTCTCGATCAGCGCGGGGTCATTGGTGGCAGCCTTGTCGGCTTCCACCTGTCTGGCGTGCTCGTCATCACCGCTGCCACAGGCGCTGAGCAACAAGGCACTGGTGCTCGCAATGGCGGCCAGGCGGACGGCACGAGTCAGGCGTGCGGGGCGAAGGATCGGGCGGGCACCGCGACCTTTCTCATCAATGGCATCACGGGTGCCAGCAGTACGGGCTTGCGGGACCATGCTTATATTTCCTGTTCGAGCAGATCGGCAATACGCAGAGACAACGCCGCGATGGTCAGGGTGCAATTGACCGACCCGACGGTGGGCATGCTGCCGGAGCTGGCGACAAACAGGTTGTCATGGCCATGCACTCGGCAATCGCGATCCACCACGGAGTCTTTGGGGTTGTCTCCCATCAGGGTCGTACCGCAGATATGCTGGTTGTTGGAGAACTCATCACGGAACGCGATGTCGGTGCCTCCCATCAGCTGAGCGATACGCGCATATTGTTCACGGGTATGCGCGGCGCTGCGCTTGACGTAATCATCGATAGCATAACGGAATTCCGGGCGCGGCAGGCCGAGAGCGTCACGTTTTTTTGACGGCGTGATGCGATTGGCGGCCTCCGGCAACAGCTCGTGGAAGCTGTCGAACTGCACATAGCGGCTGGCGCGGTTATCGATCTGGGCCTGCAGATCCGCGCCGAGCCTGAGCGGTGTTTCCGACAGCACTTCGGTCGTCATCTGCTGCGTGCGGGCAATGTTGGACAAATGCAGCTTCTTGGACGCGAAGTCCTTGCGGAAGTCGCCATCGCGCCAGGTGATGATCGAAGTCATCTCCTGAGGGCCCCGCCCGGCCCACAGTGGCTCATCGGCCAGAAAGCTCACGCCGGTGCCGGGATGGTCCATAAGATGCCGACCGACCATGTCGTTCTGGTTACCCACCCCATCGGGGGTATGGGCGTTGACCGACATCTGCATCAGCTTGGGCGTCTCGATGCCATTGGCCGCCAGCACCACCCGCGCCGCGCTCAGACGATGCTGCTTGCCGTCGGGGTCCAGATAGCGCACCTCGCGAATCTTGCCGCTGGCGTCGCTTTCCAGGTGATGCACGATGGCATTGTCGATCAGCTTGGCACCAGCACGCTCGGCCTTCTCGACATGGATGATGCCGGAATACATCGCGCCGATCGGGCAGATGGGCATGCAGTTGTTGTTGCCGCAGCAGGTCGGGCGCTCATCATAGGGGCGGCTGTTGCGTGCCACCGGCTCGGTGACCATGTCGAAGCCGTGGGGGTTGATGCGCTCGCTGACCCGCCTCTCATTCCACGACAGAGGTAGCGGTGCCATCGGATACCCGGTGCTGCGCGGGCTGCCCAGATCGACATCATTCGGTCCCCAGACACCCAGCGCGACCTCGGCACGGAAGTAATAGTCTTCCAGGTCGTCATAGCCGATCGGCCAGTCGCGCCCAACGCCAAACTGGCTCTTGAGCACGAAATCGCTGGGCAGAAAACGCCAGGATGACGCCGCCCAGTGCCAGGTAGTGCCGCCGACGGCGCGAATGTACTGGGCGTCGTAGGCCTGCTCGCCCTTCTGAACCAGATAATCGGCATTCTCGCCGTAGAGCATTGGATGGGGTGCTGCCTTGCTGGCAGGATAGGGCCCCATGAAGTCCATCTTGTTGGCCTGGTTGCGGAAGCGCTCGACGATCTGCCAGCGCTTCATGCGCGGGCCTGCTTCCAGCATGATGACCGACTTGCCGGCCTCGGCCAGGCGATGTGCGATCAGGGCACCGGCGACACCAGACCCGACCACGATCACATCGGCATCATACGAACGGGATTCCTCGGCCATGCAGGATTCTCCTCGGGAAAATGGGAACAGCAACAGGTGCGGTCAGGACGCCCCTGGAAGGTCTAGCACGCAGGCGATTTACGGAGCTGATGCCATGCTCGGTCAGAAACTGATGACCAAGGACGGAATCAAGGCCCGACTATCCGCCACGCGCTAGCCTGGGAAGAAAAGAGTGGCCACTCAGGCCTTGGGTGCCTCTGCCCAGAACCCCGGGCGGTTGGGGCAATAGGTACGCACCACCTGCACATCGCGCGGCCCGGCATACATGCCAGCGCGTTCGAAGGCGATGACCTCGGCGGCGGGGTCACTGATCGACTTGCCGACCGTGCCCAGCATCCAGGCCTGCAGCAGACGGCGTACCAGCGCCATCTCGCCGTCACTCAGGTCTTCCTTTGTCACGTACTCTCGCGACTCGCCCAAGGCCAGCAAGCGGGTCTTGAGGGCCGGCAAACTGCCGACACCGGGCACTCCCTCGGCCGGAATTCTCGCCATCGCTTCGAAGTAGCGCTGACCCAGCCGTTCATCCAGGGTCTTGTCGCTGAGCAGCCAGCGCGACAGGACCATGAACGTCGCGAAGGCACTGTCATCCTGCGTCTGTTGCTCGTCAGCGACCGTCTCGGCCAGGGCCTGGAGGGACAGTCCGCCGAATACGGCAATGCCTGCCCCACCGAGCCCCAGCTTCAATAGTTGGCGACGTGAAGGATCAGTAGCGCTCTGGGATGTCGACATGCGGCCCTCCCGGACAATGAATGGTTCACCCAACGCCAGCGCACAAGGCGGTAATGCCATCTGTGAGCTGCACTCGAATAGCATCCGAACAGCACCCAAGTAGGCCCTTGAGCGGTTTTGAACATCTTTTGCGCAGTTCTTGCACAGGGTTTGATGAGCAGCATGGTAACAAGCGCCATCACCTTATAGACAAACGTATAATGAACAAGGAGTTCCTGTTTAAGCAACTCCAGAGGCATGCTTCACGCAACCCAGCCTGCTCACAGACAAACGCTTCCTGCTGGCCTACTGACAAGGGTCGGTCGAAACCGCGAGAGTTACCAGCGGATGCCCACGAAGATCGATGCCTGACGGAAGAGTCACCCGCGCCTGTCTCCCGCTCACCGGCAGTTCCCTGAGTGTGCTCGGCGCAGTAGGATGGGGGCAAAGGCAGCAGCTGTGGCCATGCTCGCTCACGAGCCGACGCCCGCGCCGCCCATCACTCGACTTCAGGGAAGACTCGCCATGCTTCGTCACTTACGTACTCCACTCGCTTTGCTCATGTGCACCGCCGTTCTTGCCGGGTGTGAAAGCGCCTCGCGCATGGCCGACAGCATTTCACTGCCGGACTTCGGCTCCTCCTCGCAGACCGAACAGGGCGAGCAACGCGTTCAGCGCACCGTCGCCTTCCCGGAGGCCGAGTACGCCAAGCTCGACAAGACCGGCACCTCGGTGATCAAGGGTCGCATGTCCTATGAGTGGCAGGGCCAGACGATCCATGCCAACCGGGCGGGCATCTCGATCGCACCGGTCACCACCTATTCAGCAGAAGCCGCGGAACTGGCGCTGGCGGGCAAGACGGCGTCTCGCGCCGACCCGCGTGCCCAGGCCTATACCCACATCGTGCGCACTGACAGCAATGGCTACTTCAATGCCACTGGCCTGCCGTCCGGCACCTTCTATGTCGCCGGTGTCATTCAGTTGCCGGACGGTACGCGCAGCCCGCTGATTCTCAGTCAGGTGCAGGTGGGCCGTGGCCAGACCCGCAGCATCGAGCTGAGCCGCTGATAACTCGCGTGTACATCTTGCTGCCCTTGCATCGCCGGATGATGGCCACCGCACCATGACGACACTCTCGCTGCGCGCCTATACCCCGCAGGCCACGAGTCATGACCACGACCACCACCAGCTGGTGCTGCCGATCCGAGGCCATCTCGATATCCAGGTCGGCAGCCATCACGGCACGGTGGTCACGGGAGAGTGCGTCATCATTCGCCCCGGCGAAGCGCATCAATTTCATGCCAAGAACGCCGCGCGCTTCATCGTCGCTGATCTCGACTACCTGCCCGACAATCTCGCCGCGTCACAGCGCGTGGTGTTCTCGATCAGCACCCTGCTGATGAACTACCTGCTGTTTCTCGAAGCGCAGCTGCAGGGTGAGGTCGACAAGCACATCGATCAGCTCTCCATCGCGCTGTTTCTTGGCCTGCTGGAGAAGCAGACCTGTGATCAGCGCGTCGATCGTCGTCTGCTCAGAGTGCTCGACGTCATGAACGCGCAGCTGGCCCAGCCCCACGATGTGACATCCCTGGCCCGACTCGCCCACCTGAGCCCGACCCAGTTCCACAAGGTGTTCCGCGACAATCTGGGCGTCAGCGTCAAGCAGTACCTGACCGCCAGACGCATGGAGCGCGCGCGGGCGCAGCTGATCCATACCGATCTCAGCGTTCAGCAGGTCGCCGAGGCCGTCGGCTATCAGAACCTCTCCGCCTTCTCGCGGCGCTTTTCCTGCTACTTCGGCCAGTCGCCACGCGAGATGACGCGTCAGTATTCGAGCCTCACTCCCCCGAATGACTGAATCACTGAATGACCGACTGACTAACTCGATCATCTGAACAACCGATTGAGCACCCGAACCCAGCAGTCAATCACCGCACTCTGGCGGTATATGACGTTTTGCTTCTCCTGGCAGATCAGAGCGTAGTTTCAGCACAATATATCCTCGCGATGAGGCGTAATCTCGTGCACACCGAGACACACTTCATTGCGAGCCATCCACCATGCAGCACTCCTTCTCCCGGACGCCCTTCCGCCCAGCGCTGGAACGCCAGATCGGCAATCTTTCTGTCCTCACGGCCGCCCTGCTATGGGGCACGACCGGCACCGCCGCCCACTTCAATCAGGATGTCAGCCCGTTGGCCACCGGCGCCTTCGCCATGGGCTTTGGCGGCATTCTGCAGGCAGTGCTGTCGCGACGAATCCTCCATGAGGAGCTGGCCGCCCTGCTGGTCCACAAGCATCTCGTGCTGTGGGCGGCGCTGTTCATCATCATCTACCCGCTGGCCTTCTATTCGGCCATGGAATACACCGGCGTCGCGATGGGTACCGTGATCACCATCGCCACGGCACCGCTGGCGGCAGCGGTGCTGGAATATGTGCTGGATCGCAAGCGCGTCAGTGCGCGCTGGTACGCGGCACTGATGCTGGGCATGGCCGGTGTGGGGTTGATGGCCATGGGCGAGACACGCCTGGCAGACACAGCGGCAAACGCCACTGCCAGCGGCGTTGCCAGCGAGAGCCGCAAGCTCATCGGTATCGGGCTGGGCGTGCTGGCCGGCGCGAGCTACGCCACCTATTCTCTGCTTGCCAGACGCATGATGCTGCTGGGCGTGCATCGCCGTGCGGCCATGGGGGCGATGTTCGGCTGTGCCGGCGTCATGCTGTTGATCGGCCTGACCATCAGCTGCCTGTTCCTCGATCCGCGCCTGTTCGCCACGCCGGTGAATTCCGCGGTCGCCATCTACATGGCACTGATCCCGATGCTGCTGGCCAGTCTCATCTTCGGACGCGGGCTCGCCAGCGTGCCCATCAGCCGGGTGACGGTACTGACCATGTTCGAGCCGCTGGTGGCGGGCCTGTTGGCCGTCATAGTGGTCGGCGAGCAGTTCACGCTGATGGGCGCCATCGGCATGGTGCTGATCATGACCTGCCTGATGCTGCAATTGCGTCCGCAGGCAACGCAGGCGTCGATGGCCAGCCCGCAGGCAGACCTCGCGGCTTGGACGACACCTGACACGGCCTGCGACGGTCAGGCTGATACACACGGCGACACTGTCCATTGGGGTGAGCGTGATCCGTGGAGCGATACCGAGCATGGCCGCGATGCCAAGCAAGAGCCGGAGCAAGGATCGGAGCCATGGCAGCGTCATGACGCCTGACGGCGATGAGGGAATTGTTGGCAAGCCACATTGAGCGCCCTGAGCGGTCGCCAGCTGGTGTGGCGACACACTTGACCGAAAGTGGTTTCAGCACACTTTCGCCAGCGCTTATGCTGCGACTGAAAACGGCTAAGGGATTGGCAAGACACGCAAGGACATCACCATGACAATCACACGCTCTGATATCGCTGGGTCTGCAAGAGCAACCGACATGGGAAGCCTCGCCGTTCTGTTTGCCGCGCTGCTATGGGGCACCACCGGCACGGCGGCCCACTTCAATCAGGATGTCAGTCCGCTGGCGACCGGCGCCTTCGCCATGGGCGTCGGCGGCCTGCTTCAGGCAGTGATCGCACGGCCCAATATCATGGGCTGCCTAGGCCTTTTGATGGCGCAGAAGCGCTGGGTATTGCTCGGCGCCGTGTGTGTCGTCATCTATCCGCTGGCCTTCTACTCCTCGATGCATCTCGCCGGCGTCGCCATCGGCACAGTGATCACCATCGCCACGGCGCCACTGGCCGCAGCGATTCTGGAGCGCCTGTTCGGCCACCACCGACTCACGCTGAGCTGGTATCTCAGCCTCGCGCTGGGCATTGCCGGTGTGGTGATGATGGCGATGGGCGAAACGGCCACTCATGGCGGAGCCATTGCCACCATCAGCGCCGGCGGGGACCCGATGGCGACAGGCACAGGGAGCGTGCCAGACGCTGAGTGGCAACGCCTGACCGGTATCGTACTGGGCATCATCGCCGGCACGACCTACGCCGCCTATTCGCTGATCGCACGGCGCATGATGGACCACGGCACCCACGCCCGCGCCGCCATGGGCAGCCTGTTCGGCGTCGCCGGTGTCGCGCTGATCGCAGGCCTGGGCCTCAGCCTGCTGGTGGCCGACCCGCGCCTGTTCGCCACCCCCGGCAACACATCGGTCGCGCTCTACATGGCGCTGGTGCCGATGTTCCTCGGCTATATCGCCTTCGGCTACGGCCTCAAGACCGTCGCCGCCAGCAAGGCTACCCTGCTGACACTATTCGAACCGCTGGTCGCCGCGCTACTCGCCGTCACCATCGTCGGAGAATATATCGCGCCCCTCGGCTGGCTCGGAATGGTGCTGATCGCTGTGTGTCTGGTGATTCAGGTGAAGCCACCAACCGCCTGATCAAACCGAGCTGCTTGGTGAGATGACCCCAGATACAAAAAACACAAAACCCCAGCCTGAGTTTCAGGCTGGGGTTTTGTGTTTTTGGACATGAACTCACAGGCTCATGCCGTCTCAATCAATCGCCGTGAAGAGCGCGCGACGTCAATGCGAGGCAAGCTCGGTGGCATCAACTTGCGGCGTTATCCGGCGTACGCCCTTGGCATCCTGCGCGTAGGCACGATGACGCACATCCCAAAGCTCCACGGCATGCTGGATGTTGAGCCAGAACTCCGGCGTATTGCCTAACGCAGCCCCCAGCTTGATGGCCATCGGGGCCGTCAAGGTCCCCTTGTCATGCACGATACGGCTCAGGGTATTTCTGTGCACTCCTATCGCCTCGGCCAGGGTGCGGTTGTCGATGTTCATCGGCTCCAGAAACTCTGCCGTCAACATCTCTCCTACCGTCAGTGGGCGCCGCTGGGTGTGTCTCATCACTGCTACCTCCTCTAGCCCTTGTAAGCATGCGGGTCTAGATATGTTTGATGGGCAATCCCTGCCTCCCATCGAAAGATGAGTCGATACTGCTTGTTGACACGAATCGAGCAATAACCTGCGAGATTGTCCTGCAGATGCTCGAAACGATTACCCGGTGGAATCTCCCCATCCGCACCAGACCTCCTTCAGACTCTCATCACAGCTAACCTGCTGCGATATAACGGCTTTTACCTCAGCAGGGTGTCACGATTCGGTGTAACGATTCGGGACAAGCCATGGGTTACGGAACTTACCTCACACGCAGTCGCCACCAGACCAACTGGTATGCACGGATCGCAATCCCCCGCGACCTCCGCGACCGGTTTAAGCGCCAGCGTGAGATCAGAAAGCCCCTCAACACTACCTGCAAAGCAACCGCTAAGCGGCGAGCCATGGCGGTCTGGCTGGCCTACCAGGACGTGTTCGACGCACTGAGAAACGGACTGATAGTGAAAGACCTGAACCCAGACTGGGGCGCACTTGTGTAGCGGTCAAGTGCTTTTGGCCACCGAACTTTGAGCATTCTAGTAGTTCTTTTCTGCCAAATTCGGCGGTAACCCATCGTTATGCTTGTGCGGCCTGAGGCTGCTGTAGTAACCGATCAAATAATCAGTGACAGATCGCTTCGCCGCAGCAACATCGGGATAGCCGATCTCTGGTATCCATTCCGTTTTCAGGCTTCTGAAGAAGCGCTCTGTTGGGGCATTGTCTCAGCAATTGCCGCGGCGACTGAGACTCAGCGTCATTCGGTAGCGCCAAAACATCTGCCGGAATGCCAGGCTGGTGTACTGGCGGCCCTGATCCGAATGAAACAGGATGTTCGGTGGCTCTCCACGCGATTCGTAGGCCATGGTCAGCGCCTTCTTTACCAGCTCCGTATTCGGCGATAGAGACAATGCCCACCCCACGGGTTTACGAGCATACAAGTCGATGACCACCGCCAGATAAGCCCAGCGTGCCCCTACCAAAATATAGGTAATGTCGCCGCTCCATACTTGATTGGGCCCCTTTACATCGAACTCCCGATCAAGAACATTCGGAACATCCAGGTGTGGCTGATCAGCCTTCTTGTAGGCGTGGCTTGGCGGCTGCGAACTCATCAGTCCCAACTGCTTCATCCGCCTGCTGGCCCGATAACGACTCAACTGTATTCCTGCCTGCGTGACCATTTTTGCGATGCTGCGAGCGCCGGCAGAGCCGTTACTGACGGCATGCGCCTCGACAACCTGATCCAGCAGCTTCTGCTCAGTCTCACAAGGCCTTCTATCCCGACCACGCCAAGCCCGGTAGCTACTGCGATGCAACCCAAACACCTGACACAAGTGCTGCACCGCATAGCTCTCTCAAGTCGCTCGATTATCGAGAATTGCTCAGGGAGTTCGACATAAAGAGAGCGGTAGCCTTTTTTAATATTGCCTTCTCTTCTTCCACTCGCCGCAGCTTGCGCTTCAGTTCCTGGATCTCACGCTGTTCCGGCGTCAGAGCCTCACCTTTCAGTGGCGCCTTGCCTGCCCGCTCAGCTCGAAGCCTGCGAACCCAATATTCCATGGTGGATTTGCCAACCCCCATGGCCTCACACGCCGCCTTCAGCGTGTAACCCTGATCGACCACGAGTTGGGCCGCTTCCAATCGAAATTCCGGGCTAAACGTTCTCTTCTTCGTCATCATTTGCACCTGATTGTCTCTGTGAGGCCATCATACACTCAAAGTCAGGTGGCCAGATTCACTGTGCCACTACACTTGCGGGCATTTTACCTTCCACCCAGAGGCATGAAGCAACGCCATCCCCTCGGCACACCAACCAGGAAAACGGCACTAGGTCGCAAGAATAAGCGCCATCAGGTGATGGATTTGTGCTGCGCTACATGGGCACGCAGTATCGAGGAGCTAAGCTTGACCCACAAGCTGACTTGGCGGCTATTACGGCCCTAATGGACGAAATAGACAACCGCTGCCATCACCGTTCATCGTTTCCTCTCCCTCAGACTGAGCCAGCCAGCACCATGCAGCTGCAGAGCCAACCCAAACGCACCTTCACGCAGGCCGCAGATGATTACATCGAGCAGTATCGGAGTAACCGCGAATACGATGGCTCGCTTCGCGGCAGCTCCTACGATAAAACGAAGCGGGCTGTAGCCTTCTGGAAATACTATTTCAAGGGCGTGCGACTGGATGAA
The DNA here is from genome assembly GCF_029846405.1 of Cobetia sp. 29-18-1. Taxonomy (NCBI): domain Bacteria; kingdom Pseudomonadati; phylum Pseudomonadota; class Gammaproteobacteria; order Oceanospirillales; family Halomonadaceae; genus Cobetia; species Cobetia sp. 29-18-1. Next base: position 1,100 of record NZ_JARWKS010000017.1, on the reverse strand, counting down.
ATCGACATCACTGTATGCCGCCGAGCCGAGCGAGACTGTCGCAACTACCCCAAGAACATCGACTCTGATAAGGCTGCCCCAATGTGTCGAGAGAATCACGGGCTGAAAACGACTGGCGTCCAAGCAACAAAGACCCGGCTGAAGTCTCTTCGGAACATCTTTGCCCACGCACTCAAGCACCAGTGGATTCCGTCAGACCCAACATCGATCATCGACACCAGACAACGGCGAGGATCAAGCGACACCGACAAAGAGCCATTCACCATTGAAAAACTTCAGGCGATCTTCCCCGGCTCAGACTACGGAATCGACTTCTTCCCCAGGCAAGCAACTCGCGTCAGGCAGTATGACGCCACCAAGTTCTGGATTCCGCTGATCGCTGCCTTCATTGGCGCAAGACTCGGTGAGATCATTCAACTTGAGCTTAATGACACCAAACAAGATGACAGCGCAACGTGGCATTTCCACATCACGACGGAGAGCGACAACGAAGACAGCGGAAAAGAGCTGAAGACGGTGAGTTCTCGGCGGCGAGTGCCGGTTCATCCACAGTTGATAGAGATCGGCTTGATGGACTTCGTTAAGGAGCGCCAGCAGCACAGTAGTAAACCGACTGGGCTATTCGATCATTACTGCCTACCACCCCGCCCCAAGGGTGCCAAGATAACGACTTAGTTCAAGGGCGGATCGAATGGCAAAGACCATAACGGCAAGCCTCGCCTCCGCTCTGGATACATTGAACGCCGTGGCCTGAATACAAGCCCCGAGCAACGAGGAACACAGACCAGCATTTCATTCCACTCGTTCCGACATGCCTTCACTGATGCAGCACGACGGAAGCAATTTCCTAACGGCGACTGGATACGCGACGACGACACACAATGGGTGCTCGGTCACGGCAAAGTGCAGACGACCGGCAGATACGGTCATGGCCAAGACATTGAGTTCCTGCGCATCATCGTCGAGGCTGTCGCCTATGAGGGCGTGGACTTCGCGGCCATCAAATGGTCAGCGTTCAAGAAGCGCTGGGGGTGAAGGCCGTTAAGGAAACACTGCACAAATCCTGCCGTTGGTGCCTGATCGCCACCGACGGGGTAGAA